>NZ_CAURLX010000032.1:0-27632 GCF_963525585.1 uncultured Capnocytophaga sp.
AGCATCTGCCTTACAAGCAGAGGGTCACTGGTTCGAATCCAGTAGGACCCACTTTCACAAAAGACTATCCCAAAAGGGTAGTCTTTTTTATCATATCTATTTATTGGCTATACATTTCAAGTTCATCCTATCAAGAAAGGGTATTAGCTAACCTCAACTTACATTATCTATAAAAGCAAGGAGAAAAATAAGAAAGCTCCTGAAAAAATTCTTTCAAGAGCCTTTTTTATATCTGTTTTCTTATAGTATTTAACGTAATCGAACTTCTGTTTTTCCTATTTCCCGTAATTTTTCATCAAAAACAGTGATTGTATATACTCCACTTTCATATTTTTTAGTAATAGAGCTAATATATTCACATACATCTACAGGGTTTCTCTCATAGAGAAAAGTTCTTACTGCACTGTAATTAACAGTTCTCTCACCTTCAGATACCGTATCATTCTCTCCTAGGGTGATTCCGTTAGGGCTGGTAATCTGCACATAAAAAGTTCTATTTCCTACAGGAGCAATGCGGTTCATTCCTACAGTGTAGCATACTTTTATTTTGTCGGTAGCCGAAGCACGTTCCTTGTTTATATATCTGCCATCGGATTTTTCTTTGACTCCTTCAGCAACAAGGCTCTTCAGGGTAAGGATAGAACCTTCATCAATCACTTGGCTAAGCTCTTTGGCTTTCCTTGAGATGGAATCCAGCTGTACTGTCCGCTGATTAAGAGCTGTAGCTGTACTATCACGTTGTTGTGTGATATGAATGTTATACTTGCGCAAGGAATCATTGATAGCCAATAGGCGGTTGCGTTCTTTCTTAAGCAAATCTACTTGATCTCGATACTTGAATAGAATATTGATGTCTGCTTTCATTGATTTAAGCGAATCAATATACTGAGCAATGCGAATTTTCGCTTCTGCTAGTTCATCAGCATTCTGTTTGGATACGGTTACAGCCGAATCATAATCTTTCTGGAGTGTTTCAAGTTCCTTGATGGTTTCATTGCGTTTCTCAAGAATAGCAGCTTCTTTTTTGGCAGCCTCCCCATGCTGATAGAAAGCATATCCTCCTGTACCAGCTAAGGCAATCGAAAGTAGAGCAACCAGCAAGCCACCTCCTTTTTTCTTCTCGGAGCTATCAGCTCCCCGTAATTCTGTTTGTGACATAAAATAACGTTTCTATTTTTTCAAAAGCAAACTTATAAAAAAAAATCGAAAAAAAAGATTTTTTTGCAATTAAAATAAAAATTTAACAAATTTCGCCAGAGCCAATTAGTTCTTCTCCTATATACCAAGCTGCAAATTGTCCTGAGGTAATGGCACTCTGAGGAGTTTCGAAATTTACAAATAAGCCCTCGTGAGAGAGGTATAATTGCGCTTTCTGCAGGGGTTGTCGGTAGCGGATACGAGCTTCAACTTCCATTGACTCCCCCAAGTGTAAAGCCAAGTCCTTGCGAATCCAGTGAATATCCTCTGTTTTTACCAATAAAGCCTTTCTCATTAGGCCAGGGTGGCTATGCCCTTGCCCTACATAGATGATGTTCTTCTGTATATCTGTATCAATGACAAAGAGAGGTTCAGGAGTTCCTCCTACATTGAGCCCTTTTCGTTGTCCAATAGTAAAATAATGCGCCCCTTGATGTTTGCCTACGACCTTGCCATCGGTAGGTTCATACGCGTACTTTTGGGAGTGATAGAGGAGTTCATCTTCATAACACTCGAAAAGTTTGAGATTTTGCTTGGCCTGGTATCCCTGCCAAGTGGAAGGAATTTCAATGATAATGCCCTCTTTTGGAGCTAATTGCTGTTGGAGGAATTCAGGTAAGCGCACTTTCCCTACAAAGCATAAGCCTTGTGAATCCTTCTTTTCAGCAGTTACTAGTCCTATCTCCTTAGCGATAGCACGTACTTGGGATTTCTGTAGGTGACCAATAGGAAAAAGGGCTTTGCTGAGCTGTTCTTGGGAGAGCTGGCAGAGGAAATAGGACTGGTCTTTATTGGCATCGGCACCTGCTAAAAGCTGGTAAATAGGCGCTCCACCTGTAGAAAGTACTCTTTTCTGGCAGTAATGTCCTGTGGCAACATAGTCAGCTCCTAAGCTTAAGGCTAGTTCCATAAAGGTATCAAACTTAATTTCTCGGTTACACAGAACATCAGGGTTAGGAGTACGCCCTCGCTCATATTCACGGAACATATAATCCACAATACGTTGCTTATAAGGCACACTCATATCTACTGTTTGAAAAGGAATTCCTAGTTTCTCAGCTACTAGTAGGGCGTCATTGCTATCCTCAAGCCAAGGGCACTCATCGGAAATGGTTACCGAATCATCGTGCCAATTTTTCATAAATAACCCAATGACCTCGTAACCTTCCTGCTGTAGGAGGTAGGCAGCAACACTGCTATCAACACCTCCACTAAGCCCAACAACCACTCTTTTCATATCTTTTGCTCCTTTTTACGCTTGTTTTTTGACTGTTTCTATACAAATAGCCCCCCACGAATACCCTACTCCAAAGCCTACGAAAAGAATCTTTTCTTTCGGCTTTTTGGGAAACTTTCGTAGGTGCTCGGAAAAAGCAATAGGAATGGTAGAAGAAATGGTATTGCCATAATCCCGCATTTCGATAACGAATTTCTCTACAGGAATCTCCATATCCTGACGCACTTTTTCCAAGATGTGTGTGTTGGCTTGGTGAAATATAAAAAGATCTATATCTTCAAAATGCCATCCATTTAAGGCTAAATTGGCTTGAATAACTTCTGGGGTACGTTTCACAATAAAATTGAATATTTTTCCCCCTTTCATATCAATAAAATTGTCCAAATCCTCTGGATTTTCATTCCGAGCCTGTCTTGTACCACCGTTGCGAATAATAAGGTTTTCAGCACCAGAGCCGTCAGTCCCTAAGGTAGGTTGCTTAATCTCATAATCCCCTTCAGGGGTGATGAGAGTAGCAGTAGCAGCATCTCCGAAGATACTTAGGTTTCCCTTGTCCTTAGGGTGAATATATTTGGAATAAGTATCTACAGTAACCAGTACCACCTTCTTGAAATTTCCAGAGGCAATAAGCCCACTAGCAACAGATAACCCATAGATATATCCTGAACATCCTTGATTGATATCTAACGCAGCACAATCGGTGGGTAAGCCTACTTTATCCTGTACAATACAAGCTGTAGTAGGGAGAATGTAGTCAGGGGTTTGGGTACAGAGAAGTAAGAAATCAATCTTATCTTTATCCAACTGATGTTCCTCAATGAGCTGAAGAACAGCCTGTGAAGCCATATCAGAAGCACATTCCTCTTTTGAAGCAATATGACGCTCCTGAATACCTATTTTTTGAAGAATTTTCTCACTATTCCATTCAGGAAACTCTTCTGAGATAGCATCATTAGTGAGAATTTGCTTAGGAAAGTAGGTGGAAATAGCTTTAATATAACTTTTCATTGTTCACAATAGGGGTTATTAGGTTATTCCTCAGTTATAAATAAAAAAAGCCATTCACTAAGAATGACTCTGTGGGAAGAGCAGGATTCGAACCTGCGAAGGTAAAACCAGCAGATTTACAGTCTGCCCTCGTTGGCCGCTTGAGTATCTTCCCTTATTTCGGGCGCAAAAGTACGGACTTTTTTTTATTTGTGCAAGTTTTTAGTCTATTTTTCTAAGAAGTTTTTTATCGTTTCCACTTCAACCCCGATATCTCCTGCTCCTGCAAGCACTAGTACGGGAGCTGGGTTTTCTCGTAAATAGTCCGTAATTCTTGATTTCTCAATCAGTATCTTATTCGGATTCTCTATCTGAGAAAGCAACCATTCAGAGGTAATTCCTTCAATAGGAAGTTCCCGTGCAGGATAGATATCCAATAATACCACTCTATCAAACTGAGAAAGACTCTTGGCAAATCCTTCCGCAAAATCCCGAGTACGGGTGAAAAGATGGGGCTGGAATAGAATTGTAATCTCTTCATTAGGATGCATTGTCCTTACACCATTGTATAAGGCATTGAGTTCAGTAGGGTGGTGAGCATAGTCATCTATAAATACTTGTTTTTCAGTATTAATGATATAAGAAAAACGACGCTTCACTCCTTTGAAAGTACTCAAAGCTTTTCCTAAAGCTATAAGGTCAAACCCTGCCTGATGTGCTACCGCAACTGCAGCGAGAGCATTCAATAGATGATGTTCACCAGGCTTATATAGGCGACAGTTAGGAGCGATTTGTTTCTCTCCATTTTCTGGATTTGTATATTCTATATCAAAGAGATAGCCTCCGTTTTCTATTCTTACCTTCGTAATTTGATAATCACAGCCAGATTCCAGTCCATAGGAGAGTCCCTCAAAAGGAATTCCTTTACGAACAATCAGTTTTCCTCCCTCTTTTATTCGATGGGTAAAGTCTTCAAAACCTTTGAGAAACTCCTTTTCATCACCATAGATGTCTAAGTGGTCAGCATCTACTGCTGTAATGCAGGCAATGGTAGGAGAGAGGCGCAAGAAAGAACGGTCAAATTCATCAGCTTCCACTACGGTAATCTCTGTTCCTTTGCAGATAAAATTGCTTTGGAAGTTCTCACAGATACCCCCTAAAAAAGCACTCACAGGGGCATTATTCTCTACCAAAAGATGGGCTAGAAGACTACTAGTAGTAGTCTTCCCGTGGGTACCCGCTACTGCAAGGCAAAAACTTTCCTGTGTGATCAGTCCTAGTACTTCTGAGCGCTTACACACTTTGTACTGATGTTCTTGAAAATACACCAACTGCCTATGCTCTTTAGGAATAGCAGGGGTGTATACCACTAGTGTATTTTCAGGAGTGTAATGCTTGGGGATAAAGTCCAAATCTTCAGTAAAGGTTATTGCAATCCCTTTTTCTTCAAGGGAATGAGTAATGTCGGAAGGAGTTCGGTCATAGCCTCGTACTTCTTTTCCTTTGGAGTGAAAGTATAGAGCTAGAGCAGACATTCCTATCCCTCCAATTCCTATAAAATAGATATGTTCCATTCTTGATATGCTGTTAAGGAGGTCTGTTTTATTTCTTTAGCAAAGGTAATACATTTGTACCTCCTAGGCAAATTTTTTTTACTTCTTATGCAGAAAATACGAAGTTGTCTTGAACCAAGTAACCGCTGAGAGGAAAGAGGTGATGGCGGAAAAGGTAATACTTTCCAATACGCTACAATCAAGTAGGTATAAAAAACAGAAAATAAATGAAATAAATAGTCCTATTCCAAAAAGGACAGAGGCTTTTGTAGTATTCATAAATGTGTAATTTTGAATTTTGTTAGAATAGAGCAAAATTACAAAACCTACATTATAAATAAAAGAAATTTAACATAAAAATTATAAACGAAGCAAGCGATGGTCAAATAGAAATATTAAGGATTGCAAAGGAGCTATCTCTACCCGTAAGTGGGCTTGGGTGCCTTGTATATGAAGGGTAGTTTGTACAGTTCCATAGAGCTGGTCAGTAATAGGATAAGCTCCATCAGGGAGTTTTCTCCTTTCTAAGAGATAAGGAGGGAGAGCTAAGTCAAAACCAAAAGAATCTCTAGGGCTGAAGTTGGTGATGATAATCCATTTTTCCCATACATCTTCCCTTACAAAGCTATACACCTTATCATTATAGTAAGGGGTATGTGCTCGGTTATACTGATGGATATTCTCGAAAGTTCCCTTCACGGGAAGTTGTAAAAGTCGTCGGTAATAATCCCTGAGCCATTGTTCTTCTTCGCAAAGCATCCCGCCGTCAAAAGCGTGTTGGTTAGTCCATCGTTGTAGGGCTGGTACCCCTATATAATCAAAGATAGAAGTACGTGAGGGACTCCCAAAACCAGCTTGTTCTTCAGCACGTTCGCCTACTTCTTGCCCAGCATAAATCATTGTAGCAGCATATTCGTGGAGGAATGTACTAACAACCATAGCAGGTAAGGCACGCTTAGCATCTCCCGCAAAGGCAGAAGAGGCAATGCGTTGCTCATCGTGATTCTCTAGGAAATTAAGCATAGATGCTCCCATATAACTTAAGGATGCCTCTGCTTCATCTATCCTATCGGTGGAGTGCTCATAACAGATAATGTCTCTCAGGGTATCATATAAGCCTACTTTGTTATATAGATAATCCATCTTTCCCAACCTTAGAAAATCTTCATAGAGAGCTGGGTTATAGATCTCTGCTATGAGAACACTACAGGGATTCTTTATTTTGATAAAAGAGTTTAGGTAGCTCCAGAACTCCACAGGAACCATTTCAGCCATATCATACCGAAAGCCATCTACTCCTAAGGAAAGCCAAAATTCTACAATATGCTTCATTTTGATCCACGTATCAGGAATGATTTTATTACGCCAGAAGAACTGATGCTCTTCACAGCCTAATCGCCTGAAAAATTCAGGAAGGGTGTCAAAATCTTTCTTTCCATCAGGAGTCACCCCATAGTTAAGCTTAATGGTCTCATACCAATCAGTAATTTCTGGTGACGAACTACGGGTGTTTCCTGTCCATTTAGCCGGAAATTCCTCATAGGAAGACTCCTGTAATGCCTCAAGGGAGGCTTCTCCTATCTTATAAGCGACTGCAGTAGTAGGGAGCTGTAATTTTTCCCCTATATTGTAATAAAAATTATTGTTTCGGGCATAGGTAACACTAGTATTGTCATCTTCCCCGAAGTTCTTCACTCCTTTAGGAAGTGAAATAGAGTGATATTGCCTGGCTATGTGATTGGGGACAATATCTATAATCACTTTCATTCCCTGCTGGTGAATGCGCTCTACCAATTGGGTAAATTCTTCTAGGCGCCTTTCAGGATCGTCCGCTAAGTCAGGATTGACATTATAATAATCCTTTATGGCATAAGGAGAACCTGCCCGCCCTTTTACCAGATACGGAATATCATTAGGGATGCCTATATGAGTATAGTTACCTACCAAGGTGTGGTGTAATACACCCGTAAGCCAGATGTGAGTAACCCCTAGTTCACGAATGCCCTTGAGGGCTGTTTCTGTGAAATCAGAGAATTTTCCTACACCGTTCTCCTCAATGGTGCCATAAGGAATATTACGAGTCTGGCTATTGCCAAAATGCCTTACCAGAACTTGGTAGATGATCTTTTTCATAGCAAATTAGAAGAATAAGGGCTGGATAACTAAGTACGCTCCTAAAGCGGCAATAGCTCCATATACAAGCATAGGAATAACAGTCTTTTTCAGAATGGTACCTTCTGCATTTTCTATACCTAGTACGGAACAACCCGCAATAATGTTATTAATACATACCATATTCCCCATTGCTCCCCCTACCGATTGAAGCGCTAGAATCAGAGGAATAGAAAGCCCTGCCGATTCCGCTACAGAATACTGTACAGCCCCAAAGGTAACATTGGAAATCGTATTGGAACCTGAGAAAAAGGCGCCTACAGCCCCTAAGAAAGAAGCAAATGATACCCAGTATTGTTGGGTAGTATTGGCAAGCCCTGCTCCAATAATCTGTGTCATAGAATCTTTCCCTCCTATCATCATAAGCTTCACCATAATCATTGCGCCTACTAGGGCAAGGAAAGGTTTCTGGATTTGCTTAAAGCTACTCATAAAAAGCTGTCGGGTATTTCCCCAAGAAATACTGAAAATTCCAATAGAAATCAGAACAGTAACCACAAAGGGAATTAGTGCTGGAGTATATAGAAGCTTATAGCTATCTGAAACACCTGTGCCAAAAATGTTCTCTAAGCTAAAAATAAGTCCTTTGCTTACTCGTATATCTCCTATTTCTCCCAGTGAAAAATTAAACAAGTTGGTAGTGTCATTCATCATTTCCTTTAGGGGAAGTTGTTTGATACGGGTAAGAACAAGAATGATAATAAGCATAAGGGTAGGAGAGAGTGCTTTTATTAGGGTGCCTAAAGCGATAGGGGATTTCTCCTGAGCCTCTTCGCTCTTTTTTAAGCCGATACCCTTACCCGCTACAAATACTGAAATAAATAAGCCTATAGCACCTCCTACAAGAGAAGGAAACTCATAATTGAACTGAGCAATAAGCAGGTAGGGGAGAGTACAAGAAAGAATACTGATGAGGATAAAGACTATATTCTCTCGTACTTGCTTCCAGCTGACAATGAATCGCAATGCTAATATAGGAATCACAAAACCTGCCAAGAAATGTATCAGAGCAGTGATTTGACCTATAAGAGTAACTTCTTTCTCTCCAATAGATCCACTATTAAGCAAGGTGCCAAAACCATACCAAGTAGGGGTGCCTACCGCTCCAAAAGAGACAGGAACAGAGTTCATTACTAAGGCTAGCATAACTACTTGTAAGGGCTTGAAGCCTAGTCCCACAAGAATAGGTGCCGCAATTGCCACAGGAGTACCAAAACCACTGGCACCTTCTAGCATAAATGCAAATGCCCATCCAATAATCATCAGCTGTGCCACAGGGTTAGGACTGATATTTCCCAGCCAATGTCTCAGGGTATTCATCGCACCAGTAACTTCCATCATACGATTGAATAGTACTGCTCCGAAAATAACGGAAATAGGAGTAAATACCGATACAATAGCTGAAACTATATTAGCATTCAGAATAATAAATTCATTCTTAAAATAGAATAGTTGTAATAAGTATACCAGTCCACCAATTAAGGGAAGGGCTACATATGAGGGAAAAGCATTGCGCTTAACCATTAAGTAGATAAGTAATACAATAGGAAAAATACTTAAGAAAAGTTCCATATGAGTTTAGTTAGTTTATTCTCCTACTCTGTTAGCTTTTCGGACACCGCTTTAAAATTTGTGCAAAAATAAAACTTTTCAGACATAAAACAAACTTTTAGAGGGATTTTTCCTAAAAAAATAATTTTTATTTAAGAAAAAAATCCTCTTTGAACTCTTCTTTCTGTATTCATAGGCTAAATGAAATTCAAGAATAATGTTAAAAAAGTTAAATTTCCTAATGTTTTTGTATTAAATCTGTATTTTTGCCATTTAAGAATAAATTATTTTTATATGAAAAAAGTATTGTATTGTAGTTCATTGATATTCTTTTTAGTGGCTTGTGGAGGTGGAAAATCTCCAGAAATGAAGCGTTTGGAGAACGAGCAGAAAGCTTTAGCCTTAAATACAGAACTTAATAGCTTGCAAATGAAACTTACTCAGGAGCAGGCTACTAATGCTTCTTTGCAACAGGAGGCTCAGCAGATAAATGAAAATGCGAATAATCGCACAGTGGCTTTCTCCGAAGCTAGTTCTGCTGAAGCTACAGCTTCTCAGGCGAAAAAAGCACAAAAAGAGCTTAAAAAGGCAGAAAAAATCAATAGTCGCCTAGCAAAAAGTAATAAAAAAATAGAGAAAATCCAAAAAGAAATTAGCAAAATCCAGCAAAAGATAGCTAAAACAGGAGTAAAAGTGGATTTTTCTGAACAAAACAATTAGAGAAATTTTAAAAATCAGAAATGTAAGAGAACTTACATTTCTGATTTGATAGAAAGTTCCAACCAACGATTTGTTTTTTCTTCTAAAGAATCTATAATCTCACTTAGTGCCTCAGAGAGCTCTTGAATCTGTTCTGTGGAGAGGCTTTCACTAGTAAAAGTGGCTTCTATGGTTTGCTTTTTCGCTTCTAGTTCAGGAATTTCTTTTTCTAAGCGGGCAAACTCACGTTGTTCACTCTGAGAAAGAGGATTGTTCGCTCCTCGCCACGAGTTCTTGGTTACTTCTTTTTCCTCCACTTTGCTTTCCTTAGGAATAGATTGCTCATAGGTAAAGTAATCTGAATAATTTCCAGGAAAGTCCTGTACTTCTCCTTCTCCCTTGAATACAAAAAGATGATCCACAATCTTATCCATAAAATAGCGGTCGTGGGAGACAATCACGAGGCAACCCTCATAATCCAGTAAGAACTCCTCAAGGACATTTAGGGTAACGATATCTAGGTCATTGGTAGGTTCGTCCAGTATCAGGAAGTTAGGATTCTGTATTAGGACAGTACATAGATATAATCGCTTGCGCTCTCCTCCACTGAGCTTTTCTACATAATCATATTGCTTCTTACGGTCAAAAAGAAAACGTTCTAGAAGCTGTGCAGCCGAGAGGGTGCGCCCCTTGAGTAGAGGAATATATTCGCCATATTTCTTAATGACATCTATAACCTTCTCTTGTGGATTGATTTCGATTCCCTGCTGGGTATAATAACCAAATTGGACGGTTTCTCCTATAATAATCTTTCCACCATCGGGCTGTACCTTCCCTGTAAGTAGGTTAAGAAAAGTACTCTTCCCTGTCCCATTCTTTCCTATGATACCTACTCGTTCTCCTCGCTTGAATACATAGGAGAAACGTTCTAGAATCGTCTTCTCAGGGAATTTCTTGACCACATTATGCAGTTCTATGATTTTGCTTCCTAGGCGTTGCATAGCTATTTCTAGCTCTACTACGTGTTCTTTTCTGCGCTTCTGTGCTTGTTCTTTGATCAGGGCAAAGTCATCAATACGAGATTTGCTTTTGGTGGTACGTGCTTTGGGTTGCCTACGCATCCATTCTAGTTCTCTTACGTATAAGTTCTTAGCTTTTTCCTGTGAGGCTTGTTCTTGCTGAAGGCGTTGTTCTTTTTTCTCTAAAAAATAAGAATAGTTTCCCTTATAGCTATATAGGTTTCCTCCGTCCAGTTCTAGGATTTCATTACAGACCCGCTCAAGAAAGTAGCGGTCGTGAGTAACCATAAATAAGGTCATCTTCTCCTTGGCAAAGAAGTTCTCTAGCCACTCTATCATTTCTAGGTCAAGGTGGTTGGTAGGCTCGTCAAGGAAGATAAGGTCAGGCTTACTGATAAGTACATTGGCAAGGGCAAGCCTTTTGCGTTGTCCTCCAGAGAGATGCTTTATGGGAAGCTGTAGATCGGTGAGCTTTAGCTGGAAGAGAATTTGCTTGTATTGGGTCTCGAAGTCCCAAGCATTATGCCGTTCCATTGCCTCAAAAGCTTTCTGGTAGGTAACCTCATCTTCAGGATGAAGCAGGGCGTGTTCGTACTGCTGGATTATTTTCAGGATAGGATTCTCTTGCTGAAAAATAAAATCTTCTATGCTCAGTTCATCTGGTAATTCAGGCTCTTGAGAAAGAAAAGCCATTTGTAAGCCATTACGCTTAACTACTTGCCCTGTATCAGGGGTGTCTCCTCCAGTGAGGATGCGTAACAGACAGCTTTTCCCACTTCCATTCTTGGCAATTAGGGCTATTTTCTGGTCTTTGTTGATGCCAAAGGATACATTTTCGAAAAGTACACGCTCTCCGAATGATTTGGATATGTTTTCTACTGATAAATAATTCAAATTGAGGATATTTTAGGAGTTTGTTATTAGTCTTAGAGAAAGATTACTTCGTCCTTTACAGGGATATGTTGTTCTATAAAATAGGCTTTTAAGGCTTCATAATCCTTATATTCAATCCACAGATGTAGGATGCGCCCTTTCTCTTTTGTGAATAAGTCTAAGAAGGGTTTACTCATCTTATATCTTTTTTCTCTGAGAGGTTAAAAAAATGAGCCATTTTGATAGCATCTTTCTCCAAAGAATGTAAAATCTGTTCTTTATAATGTATTTTTAGTTTCTCGCCACGGATAACGAGGGTGTATAGGGTGTATTTGTACTCTTCAAAAATCATTATGAGTGTATAAATGCTCATTGAAGCACTAGTTCCTCCCAGAAGAATACCAAACAGAATACCTATTAGGTCAAGAGTGTCTGTTAGAAAGCTATAACCTACTGCACTAGCAAAAGAAATAGTCAAAATGAGTAGTAACAACCTATTTCCCCATTCCATAGCAGTAAGGCTCCTTCCTTGGATGGTCAGGTGAGTCATAAGTTTCTAATTTTTTGAAAGAAGTTGCTTGGCGTGTTCCCTTGCCGATTCGGTGATGTTCTTTCCTCCGAGCATTTGAGCGATTTCCTCTATACGTTCTTCATAGGAAAGTACTTGGAACTGAGTGGTGGTACGTCCTGCAATATCTGTTTTATAGATTCTGATATGGGCATCTCCCTTACTAGCTACCTGTGGAAGATGTGAGATGGCAAAAACTTGTCGGCTCTGGCTCATCTGTTTCATAATCTCTCCCATCTTATGAGCAATTTCCCCAGAGACGCCTGTATCTATTTCGTCAAAGATAATCGTGGGAAGTGCAATCTTAGTAGCCAACAGATGCTTGATTGTAAGCATAATACGTGAGAGCTCTCCTCCGGAAGCTGTTTTCTTCAGTAAGCCAAAGTTCCCTCCTTTATTTGCAGAAAAAAGGAAAGAAAGATGGTCATTCCCAAGAGACAGATATTCCTCAGTAGGAGTGAGGCTTATTTGGAACTGAGCATTGGGCATTCCTAGGTCTTTTAGGGTGCTCTGTAGGCTCTTGGTAAGGGTAGGCACTACTTTCTCACGAGTAGTATGGAGCTTTTGGGCTAAAGAATTAAGTTCTTTCAGGTGATTGGCTACAACTTTCTCTTGTAGGAGGATGTCTCCTTCAATATTCTCCATCTGGGTTACCTTCTGAGCGTACTCTTCCTCTATCTCCATAAGCTCTTTTACGGTACTTACCTTATGTTTTTTCTGTAAATCATAGATTTTCTGGAGCTTTTTCTGTACGCGGACAAGTTGTTTAGGGTCAAATTCTATATTGTCAGCTAGGTCATATATCTCACGGGAAATGTCATCTAGTTCTATATAACAAGAGTCCAAGCGCTTATATAGGTCATTATAGGTTTCACTGTAAGGACTTAAACGAGAGAAAAGAGAGCTGAGCTCCCGCATCTGTGTCATAATTCCTGTTTCCTCTTCACTAAGGAGTCGTGCGGATTCGGAAAGATTATCCCGAATGGATTCACTATTGGAAGCTTGCTTGTAATATTCCTCCAGTTCTTCCTGCATTCCTTCCTCTAAATGAGCTTCTTGTAACTCCTCTAGTACGAAGGTGTTGTAATCGTGTTCTTTCTGAGTGTTCTTCTGGAAGTCCAAAAGTTCTTTTAGCTTTTTATTTTCTTTTCTATAGAGCTTTAGCGTTTCTTGGTATTCTTCTAGAAGGCTTGTGTTCCCCGCTAAGGAGTCGATGAGGAAAAACTGAAATTCTTCCTCACTGAGCTGTTGTGTATCGTGCTGAGAATGAATGTCTATCAGGGATTTTCCTAGCTGGGAAAGTACTTCCAGAGTCACAGGACTATCATTAATGAAAGCACGGGATTTTCCTGAAGGGAGAATTTCTCTTCGGATAATTGTGGTATCGTCATAATCTAGCTCTTCTTCTGCAAAGAAAGAGGCTAAGGGATAATTTCCTAAGGAAAATTCAGCTTCTATTACACATTTTTCTTCCCGATTGCGTAGAGAGCTTAGGTCTGCACGCTTGCCTAATACTAGTGAAAGAGCATCTAAGAGAATGGACTTCCCTGAACCAGTCTCTCCTGTTATGATGGTAAAGCCCTCTGAAAAATCTAATTTGATATCCTCAATAAGGGCAAAATTCTTAATGGCTAATGATTGTAACACGATAAACAATAATAGGTTATAAATAGCTAACTAGCTACAGATGTTATAGTTAAGGATAATTAAAGATTGCCTACAAAGAAAATTCCATAACATTCTTGATTTTCACCAAGATGTAGAAAATCCTTTAGCTTAGGGGCAAAAGCAGGAGTTCCCCAGTAACAGCCTAGCTCATAAGCGGTACAGAGCAAGTACATATTCTGCACAGCCATTGCTACTGCAGCAACTTCTTCCCATTGAGGTACTTTTCCACTGAATTCTACACAGATAGAGATAATTGTATCAGTTCTGCTTACCTTTTTAGCAAGTTCATTATAGGTATCTTCTGAGAATTTCTCAGCAGGTACGTGTTCTTTGTATAAGCGTTGAAGTTCAGTTCCTAAAGCTGTTTTTTCTTCTCCTCGGAAAGCTTTCAGTCGCCAAGGAAGGGTTTTCTTATGATTGGGGGCATAGGTAGCAATATCTAGAAGATCATCAATAATTTCTTGCGCTATGGGCTCTTGAGTATAGTCTGCTGGGAAAGTACTTTTTCTGGACTTGATAATATGCTTGAGTAAGTTAGCTGTATGGCTCATAAAGTATTCTTTTTTAAAAGGCAAAAATACAAATTTAATTATCAATTCTCAATGATGAATTGTTAATTTTTTAAAAGGACGATAAAGATATTATTTTTAACCTTTATTGAAAAAGAGACTACTCTTTCCTAAGAGTAGTCTCTAATAAATAAAACAATGAATACAAGAGATATTATTCTATATTCTTCACTGAGAACATACCTTTTTTATCAAATGTAGCCTGATCGAGATTAGTAGCTGGATTAGTAGAATTGATTTCAAGAATAACGATCTTTTCCCCATTGATATTCTGGTTTCCTCCAATATTATTCACAAAAGGAAACATATTGGTCAGGTGATGAACAGTAGGGATATTTCCCTCTAGAGTAATCTTATTGGTACCGTTGATAAGCTTATCAAGATCGGCGGTCAAGACTACTTTTCTTTGAGCCTCTCCTACAGATAGGACAGCAGGGAAGTCCAAGGTAATATAGCGGAAAGCATCACGATCACTGTTAAGTTCCCAAGTATTAGCGTCCGTCTTGGTACCTTTGAAAGCACTTCCTGTATGGATAGAAATAGCTTTATTTTCACTACCATACCAGCCTTCTATCTTGGTAAAGCGATAACCATTCGCCCATTCCCAGTGCATAAGTTTATCAGGATCGTTAAAAGCTCCTGTAAGTCTGTAGAAATTAGGAAAGCGCTCTTGTAATTTTAGGTTATTGAGTTCTTTTTTTACTCCTAATCCGAATTCAATTCCTTTGTAGTTTCCTACAGGAATTTCACTTAGGACATAGCTCAAGGAGTTGGCATCACTTGCATCAATTACAGTAGCTCCTTTCTCTAGGTCTTCGGTGTGGTAGGGAACTTTGGAGCCATCTTCTTTGATAAGAACAATATTGCTGATGACATACTTAAGCTGCTTGAACTTAATAATTTGTCCGTTGGAGGTGTAAGGGGTTGCATTACTCGCTTCTGTTCCTAAGCGCAGAGGCGAATTACTTACAACATTCTCAAACTGAAGTGTAACATTTCCTGTAGAAGGATTGGAATTTCCTTTTCCCGTAGAAGGACTAGAATCTTCTTTTTTACAAGAAGAAAGCATTGCAGTTGCCAAGGCTGCACATAAGGCGATTTTTATCTGTTTCATTTAAAAAAAGTTTACTAATTAAGGTTATGGAATAATAATTTTAAAATCTCTTAGTTCGTTTTTTTTACTATTGATGAAGGTATATTGTCTGTTAGGAATGACAACAGTACCATATTACTATAGCTTCCTCTACGAACCATTTTGCAAGCATTTCTATTTCTGTCTACAATAGCGGATGCCTCACAGGTTCCTTGAGAATCGGTTGATGACAGAATATAGTTCTCCCTACCGTGTAAGGCTATAAATCCTGATTGGGGGCTTACGGATATGAGCAAACTCTTCCGATAAGTCACAACAAAGGACTTTATTCTCTTTTTTTTGTAAGCACAAAGAAAAATGGTTGCTAGAAATGTCTAAATGGGAATGCGAATCTATTTTATTCAAAAAATCTTTAGAAATATAGTTCAGCAAAGGGCTTCACAGAGAAGCACCCATTTAAGGAGATTGTCGGATAAATTTGTTTTTGCACTGTTATTAAAAGCAAGATACGCTTATACTTACTTCTCTAGATTATAGTTCTGAAATCAATAAGGAACTAATAACTCTACTATGGGCTAAAAATTTTTGCCAAGAAATTAGGTGTCAATGCTGATATATTGACGCAAAAGTCGCTTACAAAACAATTTTGAACAATCTTTGAAAAGGGTATAGTGACCCTCAAGGAGTGTTAGCTGTTAAAAATGGGAGGTCTCAGATGTTCTTGAAAGAAACAGTCATCAGATAGGTTTTCCTTGTGAAAAGGTTCTTGATAAGGAGTGTTAAGAAAGAAGATAGGGCGGGTTTCATAATTCCCTGTCCAGAGAAAAGGAAGTTCTATAGTTTGTAACACGGACTTTTGCTTACTCTCAGAGGAGGTCTTTTCTAGTTCTTTCTTAAGGGAACATTTTCCGTGACACGCTAGCTCTGGTTTGTCTTTATTTTCACAGAGCTGCGTTTCTATATAAGATTGATTAATCTTAAAGTAAATAACCACCCCTACCTGTTGGATACTTATCCACAGGAGCAATAAAGCAAGGGAGATGGAAATTGACTTTTTCATTTGGCAAAGGTAAAAAAAATAATTTAGAATTATTAAATTCAAAATGTTAAAATTTTAATTTGGAAAAATAAAAAAATAACATTGGTAAATGATATTATTATTGTATATTTGCACCAATGAATAAAGAAGATTGTGATGTTACAATACAAAAGAAGTAGTGAACTATTCAAGCAGGCACAACAGGTACTCCCAGGAGGGGTGAATTCTCCTGTTCGTGCATTCAATGCAGTGGGAGGAACTCCTATTTTTGTAGAAAAAGCTCAGGGAGCTTATCTATATGATGCCGATGGTAATAAGCTGATTGATTATATAGCTTCGTGGGGACCTTTGCTCTTTGGGCACGCTTATGCTCCAGTGATTGAGGCGGTAACCCAGAGAGCTAAGAAAGGAACCTCCTTTGGGATGCCTACTGAGGTAGAGACATTAATTGCTCAGAAAGCACTTTCTATGGTGCCAAATGTTGATAAAATACGATTTGTAAATAGTGGTACTGAGGCCTGTATGAGTGCTATTCGATTGGCAAGAGGCTATACCAAGAGAGATAAGATTATTAAATTCTCAGGTTGTTATCACGGGCATTCCGATTCTTTTCTTATAGCAGCTGGAAGTGGAGCCACTACTTTTGGAGTGCCTAATAGTCCTGGAGTGACCCAAGGAACCGCAAAGGATACTCTTTTAGCTAATTATAATGATATTGATTCGGTAAAAGAACTCTTTGTAGCCTACCCAGGCCAGATAGCGGCTCTTATCATAGAACCTATAGCTGGAAATATGGGCTGTGTATTGCCTAAAGAAGGTTTCTTAGAAGCTCTTCGAGCAATTTGTACAGAACACGGAGCTCTCTTTATTATGGATGAAGTAATGACAGGATTCCGCTTAGCCAAGGGAGGTGCCCAGGAAGCACTTCATATACAAGCAGATATTGTTACTTTTGGAAAAGTTATAGGCGGAGGACTCCCTGTGGCAGCTTTTGCAGCACGTACTGAAATAATGGATCATCTAGCTCCTGTGGGGGCTGTCTATCAGGCAGGGACTCTCAGTGGGAATCCTTTAGCTATGAGCGCAGGGCTTGCAATGCTTGAGCAAATAGAGAACCAGCCAGAAGTTTTTGAAAGTCTGGATAAGAAAACGGCTTATCTACAGGAAGGAATACAAAAGCTCCTTACCCAGGCAGGGATTCCTCATCAAGTGAATCGCTTTGGCTCTATGTGTTCTGTATTCTTTACAGAGGAACCCGTAACAGATTTTGCTTCAGCACAGAGAGCAGATCATTCACGTTTCAAAAAGTATTTCCACGCAATGCTTTCTAGAGGAATTTATTTGCCTCCAAGTGGCTACGAAAGCTACTTCCTAAATGATGCTCTTTCTTATGCCGACTTAGATACAACGCTTGAAGCTCTTAGAGAAGCGCTAGCAAGTGGAGAAATTTAGAAAATTATTAAGAATAAATCAAAAATACATCTGTTCAAGACTTGAATAGATGTATTTTTATTAACAAAAAAATAGTTCTCTATTGGAGATGAATTTTGCAAATAATTGATTTTAAATATTTTATAAATTCTAAAAACTTATGTTTAACTAAAATTAGAATTGTTGATAAAAAATAAGTTTTTTTTTAAATAAAGGGTTGTAATGATAAAAAAAATCTATAATTTTGCACTCTCAAAATAGAAAACTTATTTCTATATGATTTTATATATTTGTAGGAATAAAAATAATTTGGGAAATGATTGCCATTGTAGAATGGTTGATAAGTTTTTATGAGAATAAAATAAAAAAAATCATTTTTTGTTTGTTTATAAAAATAATTTTATATCTTTGCGCCGAATAAATAATTTAGATTTATGAGTACACCAGTAAATAAAGAAGTGGGTTGGGATAAGTCCAAAACCATTATGAGTAAAACCGATGCTAAAGGGACAATAGAGTATGTGAATCAGGTATTTATGGATGTTTCTGGATATACAGAAGCAGAGCTTGTAGGGAAGCCTCACAGTGTGATTCGTCACCCAGATATGCCTAAAACCATATTTAAAATTCTTTGGGATAATATCCAAAAAGGGATTAATTTCCACGCAATTGTTAAGAATTTAGCAAAATCTGGAGAATATTATTGGGTAATTACCGATTTCGATATTATTCGTGATCCAAGTGGTCAGATTATTAACTATATGGGGCGTAGAACCTCTGTACCTGAACAAACTATTGAGAAATATATAGCACCTCTTTATCAAAAAATTCAGCAGGTAGAGCAAGCTGGAGGAATAGAGGCAGGTGAGAAATATTTTGAACAATTCCTTAAAGAACAAGGAAAAGATTATATCACTTATATAGAGGATGTAATCTTGGAATTCAAATAAGTTTCAAAGAAGCTTTATAAAACCATTTCGTGAAAAATTAAACGACTTTTAAGGTGTCTTATGGAAGAGAATCAAGTACTTACCGTGGACCCGTTAAATAATATTGTAGATTATGATATTGAAACTAAAAAAAGTAGCACTTATTCTAATGGGATACTTAGTGGTATCTTGTGGGGGAGGGAATGACCAAGGAGAGCTTGTAGGAGAAAAAGGCGGTCTCTGGAAACAACCTAAACCTTATGGGATGACTCTAGTGCCAGGAGGTGCTTTTGTGATGGGAAGTTCCGATTATGATAAAGCACATACAGAAGATGCTACTACTAAGACGGTAACTGTAAGCCCCTTTTATATGGATGATACTGAGATCACCAATGCAGAGTATCGTCAGTTTGTCAATTGGGTACGTGACTCTATTGTACGTCGTAAGTTAGCTATTATGGCTGAAGAAAGCGGACAATCAGCAGGTGGTGAAGGAATAGGTAAATATGCTTTTCTGGATACTGACCAAGAGAAGATGACTGCCTATGACAAGTATATGTATGAAAATTATGGTGATAAAGATAATCCTGAAAGCCGTAAGATTAATAGAAAGGTAAAACTTATTTGGGACAAGCAGAAGTATCCTGATGAACATTATGTGGAAGTAATGGATTCTATGTATGTACCTATTGAGGAGACTTACAATGGAAGACGCCCATTAGATGTTGAAAAACTTGTTTTCAAATATCAGTGGATGGATATAGAAGCCGCAGCTCGTTCTCATAAAAAAGGTCGTAAAGACTTTATAAAAGAGGAAATAGTTAAAATATATCCTGATACTACAGTGTGGATTAAGGACTTTAACTATTCCTATAATGAGCCTATGCACAATGACTATTTTTGGCACTATGCTTATAGTGAGTATCCAGTAGTAGGAGTTTCTTGGAGACAAGCAAAGGCTTTTTGTGAATGGCGTACCCTTTACAAAAATTCTTTCCAGAAAGCGAAAAAGAAGAAAGATGTTAATGCTTTCCGCTTACCTACTGAAGCAGAATGGGAATTTGCAGCTCGTGGGGGATTGGAAGGAGCTACTTATCCTTGGGGAGGTCCCTATTCTACTGATAGCAAAGCCTGCTTTATGGCAAACTTCAAGCCTTCACGTGGAGACTATGCCGCCGATAATGCACTTTACACTGTAGAAGCTAAGTCATATCATCCTAATGGATATAACCTCTATAATATGGCAGGGAACGTATCTGAATGGACAAATACTTCTTATGATTCTAATTCATATGAATATATGTCCTCAATGAACCCGAATGCTAATGATAAGGAGAATAAACGTAAAGTTATTCGTGGAGGTTCTTGGAAAGATGTTGCTTTCTATACCCAAGTTGCTACTCGTGATTATGAGTATCAGGATTCAGCTCGTAGTTACATAGGTTTCCGTACTGTACAAAGCTTTATGGGAGTACAACGAATTGATACTAAGAAAGGAAATTTGACCAATCGTAGATAAGAAAAATTAAAAATTAGTAAATAACAAAAATTAAACAAAGTAGAAATGGCAAAGTCAAAGACGTCAAAAAAAATCATGAATATGGTTTATGGTTTGGGAGCTTCTGTGGTAATTATTGGGGCTCTTTTCAAAATTCTTCACTGGGAACTTCCTCTAGGTCCTGTTAAAGTAGGTGGGGGAACTCTCTTAGCGATAGGGCTACTTACTGAGGCTCTTATCTTCGCTATCGCAGCTTTCGAGCCTATAGAAGAAGGATTAGACTGGACACGTGTATTCCCTGAACTAGCAGGAGGGGAACCTAGACAACTTAACTTCAATGCAGGTGGAGTACAACAATTAGCAGCTCCTCAAGGCCAAGAAGACCAAGTGATTCGCGAATCATTATCTGAGAAATTGGATAATCTCTTAAGAGAAGCTCATATTGATGCTGAATTAATGAACTCTTTGGCTAGAAGTATCCGTAGCTTCGAAGGAGCAGCTAAGAATATAGGACCTGCAGCTGATGCAGTGGCTTCTACTCACAAATATGGTGAAGAGCTTACTACTGCTGCTGTACAACTTGAAGCCCTTAACTCTCTTTATCGTATTCAGCTTGAAAGAACTGAACTTCAGGTAAATGCTCAAGAAGGTATGGTGGATAATCTTAACTCTTTGAACGCACAAGTTAATTCATTTAAAGAACATTTGAGATCCCTCAATAACGTATATGGTGGTATGCTTTCCGCAATGGGCGGTGCTAGATAATTCTAAATTATTTGATTCATTAACTTAATAAAATTTAGTTTATATGGCAGGAGCAGCAAATTCACCGCGACAACGAATGATTAACCTGATGTATCTGGTTTTCATCTCTATGATGGCGCTCAATATGGGGAAAGAGGTATTAGGTGCCTTTGGACTTATGAACAAAAAGCTACAAGAAGCTAATGTTCGCTATCAGGAAACCAATGAGGCTACATTCGCAGAATTAGAACGTAAAGAACAGGAAAAACCTGAAGATTATAAAGAAGCTTTAGAACAATCTCGTAAAGTCAGAGATTTATCTAATGAGTATTATTCTTATCTAGAAAAGCTTAAGGATGAAGTAATGTCTCAAGCTGAAGATAAAGAAGACTATCAAGTAATGGATAAGTCTGACTTCTTAGATGGAAGATTCTTTAAAACAGATGGGTTAAAACCTGAAGGACAAGAGTTCTTAGATAAAATCAATAACTACCGTGAGGCTTTAGTTACTGCAGCAGGAGAAAAAAATCAAGGACTTGTTGAAGTAATCAATCAGCGATTCAGTACAGGAGAAAATAACAAAGTAAAAGACCGTGAGGGAAACCCTGTTAACTGGGTTAATTATAACTTTGAAGGATTCCCTTATATCGCTGTTGTTACCAAATTCTCTCAAATTCAATCTGATATTCGCCAAACAGAGCAAGATTTCTATAAGGCTATGTTAGGAGAGAAAATGAAAGATGAGCTTTCTATGAAGCACTATACTACTCTATTAGAGCAATCTAGAGGAGCTTATTATACCAACCAAGAGTTTGACGGAGCTATTGTATTAGGACGTAAAGATAACTCTACTAAGCCTAAAAAAGTAGATCTTACACTTGATGGTCGTCCTATTCCTGAATCACAAGTAGAGGTTTCAGAAGGGAAGATTAAGCTTAAAGTAAATACTGGAAGTGTAGGGGAACATAAGATTGCGGGTACCCTTATCTATGAACAAAATGGTGAGGAAACTCCTGTGGAAGTAGCTCAAACATTCACTACAATTCCTCGTCCTAATGAAGCTGTAATTTCGGCAGATAAGATGAATGTAGTTTATCGTGGAGTAGTGAACCCTATGACAATATCTATGCCTGGAGTTCCAGATAACCAAGTAAACGCTTCAGCACCTGGACTTTCTAAGAAAGGTGGTTCTAACTATATAATGAAGCCTAATGCAGGTTCTGCAGAGGTAACCATCGTAGTAACAGGTACATTTGAAGGTCAGAAATTCTCTTCTTCTAAGAAATTCCGTATTAAAGATATTCCAAAACCAGAAGGAGCTATCTTGAGAACTACAGGAGCAGTGAAATTGGCTAAGCAAAATATCTTAGTAGGAGAACTTTCAGTTGCATTCAATGACTTTGATTTTGACCTTACAACCAAAGTAAATTCGTTCCGTATCCTAGTACCAGGACAGCCTAGTGTAGTAGTAAATGGTAGCAGAGTTAGTGCAAGTCCTGCCGCTGCAGCAGCTGTGAATAGAGCTAAGAAAGGAGATGTTATCCAGATTTCAGAAATTCGTTACTCTGTATCCGGTTATAGCGGTACTCCTAAGCCAGCTACCCCTATCTCTATTGAAGTATTATAATAATTATAAGATTATGAAACAAGCACTAAAAAATATCCTAATGCTATCTTTTACGTGGATAGTATCCTCAACATTTGCTCAGACAAATGTACTCAATGCAAAGGTTCCTTCTCAAATAGGGGTGAAGACAGAAGCGCAACAAGCAGCTGATAATGATGTACCTCTTCCTTATGGGTATGTAGATGATCGTGATATTATGTGGTCTACTACTACTTGGGAACTAATTGACCTACAGGAAAGAGCTAATTTCCCTTTACTATTCCCTATTGATACAATGGACATTAGTGCGGATCGTCGTTCTTTATACGATGTACTTCTTAGGGCTATGAAAGAGAATAGGCTTACTGAGACATATGTGGATTCTTATTTTACTGAAAAAAGAACCTATGATGACCTTAAGTATAGCCTTTCTAAAGCAGATACCCTAGATGCAGGTTATGGAATCCTTAATGAAGGAAAACCACTCCCTCCTGAGTATATCGTACGTACTGACTTGACTTCTCGTGATATTGTTCAGTATAGAATAAAAGGACTATGGTACTTTGATAAACGACAAGGAGAACTTAAGTATCGATTACTTGGAATAGCTCCTGTAGCTCCCGATGTGAGTGTTTTAGGAACAGATGATGCACAATCTAGCTTAGTAGAACTTTTCTGGGTATGGTATCCAGCCGCAAGAAATATTCTTCATAATGCAAAAGTATTTAACCAGCTAAACTCTGCTAATCGTATTTCCTTTGACCACCTCTTGAATGCACGGCGCTTTGTAGGCGTTATTTACAAAGAAGATAACGTATATGGTGACCGAGAGATTAAGAAATATCTGCCTGATAATGCGCTTTATCAGCTCTTAGAAGCAGATCGTATTAAGCAACGTATTCGAGATCGCGAACAAGATATGTGGGTTTATTAATATATAATGAGAGGCTATCCCCAAGGGATAGCTTCTTTTTTTGGCAAAATCCTAGAGGCAAAATTCTTGCTTTTCTTGAAAAATAAACGTATATTTGTTATCTCAATAAAGATACACAGATATGAACTTTATCACAGCACGTGAGCACTTACAAAAGGTACTCCTTCCTACACACCTTATCTATAGTCCGATTTTTTCAGAAGAGTCTGGAAATCTTATCTATATTAAGCCCGAAAATCTTCAGAAGACAGGAGCTTTTAAAATTCGTGGGGCTTATAATAAAATACGAAAACTTACAGAAGAAGAGAAAAAACGTGGAGTCATCGCTTCTTCTGCAGGCAACCACGCACAAGGAGTAGCCTATGCTGCACGTGAGCTAGGTATCAAAGCTGTAATTGTAATGCCTCAAACAACTCCTTTGATTAAGGTTCAATTTACCAAAAAATATGGAGCTGAGGTAATTCTCTATGGGGAGGTCTATGATGATGCCTATCAGAAAGCCAAAGAACTGGAAGAGAAAGAAGGCTATGTATTTGTACATCCTTTTGACGATCCTGATGTGCTTGAAGGGCAAGGGACAATTGCCCTAGAAATCTTAGAGGAGCTCCCTAATACAGATGTGATAGTGGTACCCATAGGAGGTGGTGGACTTATCTCTGGAATTGCTTCTGCTGCCAAAGAACTCAAACCTGATATTAAGATTATAGGAGTAGAACCTAGTGGAGCCGCCTCTGCTACTGCAGCTCTTAAGAATAACCAAATTGTTACGCTACCCGAAGCGAATACTATTGCTGATGGTACTGCAGTAAAACGTATAGGAACTCTAAATTTTGATTATATTACAAAATATGTAGATGAGGTATTAACAGTTGATGATTACGAATTAACAGAGGCTTTCTTGCTCTTAACCGAAAAGCATAAGATTATTGCTGAAAATTCGGGAATATTACCTTTGGCTGCCCTGAAAAAGCTTACAGATCGGGGAAAGAAAGTCGTCCCTGTGGTCAGTGGAGGTAATATAGATGTGTTAATGATTTCCTCAATGATAAGTAAAGGATTGGTGAGTAGAGATCGTATCTTTAACTTTGCTGTAAATATTCCTGATCGTCCTGGAGAATTGGCTAAACTCACTCAGATTATTGCACAGGTAGGGGCTAATATAGTGAAATTGGCTCACAACCAGTTCAAAAACCTCTCTCGCTTCCGTGATAAGGAAGTTTTGATTACGGTAGAAACCAATGGTACTGCTCATATAGAAAACCTTATAGAAGCTCTTGAAAAGAAAGGGTATGAGATAAGTAAGCGATAAAAAATATAAAAAAATATTTTGTTTATTCAAAAAATAGTTGTATATTTGCCCCCGATTTTGAACAATTATTGTTTAACCTTCTAAAAACTTCAAAGAAAATGACCTATATCAAGTTACATATTACTCCGAAATTACCTTTTATAAGGTAATGCTTCGTGGCATATTAGCTTGATCAGAGTTATAATCATATAAAGCCCGAAGCAACTGCTTCGGGCTTCTTCTCTCCTCTCTAGAACAGAATCCCAAGCAAATAATAAATTGTTAATAATCAATTTTTAATTGAATGGGAGATTCCAATCCATATATTGACGGCTCTCGCCTACGTTCTTTGCGTACACGTAAGCGTATTGCCCGAGAAGACCACGAGAAGTTTTTGCGCGAATGCTGTGATCGCCACGCTGAACTAGAAAAACAGAGACGAAACCTGCCGCTTGTACCACTTGAAAAACCTTACCAAAAGGGCTATGTGCGCTTCTTTGTCGTTCGTGAAGATGTAAAGCGTAGTAAGTCAGGTGATTTCTTTGAGGCTTTGCTCAAGAAAATCAATACCTACCAGTATGCTGATAATCGTAAGTTCCAAAAGAAGAAAAAGCGTAGAGGCAAGCGCATTTATATACCTCTCAAGCAAGAACTACGCTCTTTCAGCCAATGGGAATGGGAAGAACGATGCCGAAAGGGCAGATTTACCTCACGAGAACAGGCGCTTTTTGGTAAGATGGAATATTACTGCCATCGTTCTAAGCGGTTTGAAACCTATTACGAGTTTATAGATAAATGGCGTTTTGAACTGCGTGTAAAACCTAATATGATTACGCATTACCGTCCGGTAGATGTAGCGATAGAGCGTGAATTCGCCGAGCTTGATAAGATCATAAATGATTACAACAACTGGAATATCATTGCCAAAATAATATATGGGCATAGCTATCGCTATTCTTGGTTGTACTATGAAAAACGCTATAACTCAAAAGAAAAGTACAAACGCACCCCGCTGAAAGAAATCGCAGCACTTAAGTATCACACCTCAGCAATGGAAATTGGGGAGATGCTTTTAGATTGCAAGCCGTATGTGCAATTATAAACAAAAAGAAAAAATGGAAGAAAAAATCATACAAATCACCGCAGGACGCGGTCCTTTAGAATGCCAATGGGTAGTAGCCAAAGTGCTGAAAACATTTTTGCAAGAAGCTACTCAAGCAGGCATCAGCTATACCATTCTCAGCCGAGAGGAAGGCGATACCAATCTCACTGTCAAATCGGTTACCTTGCAACTCAAAGGCAAGGAGTTAGCGCCGTTTTTGAAAAGTTGGCTCGGCACCGTTTGTTGGGTAGGCAAGAGCACCTTTCGCAAGTTTCACCAGCGCAGCAATTGGTATATAGGCGTTTTTCAGCTTGACCAACTGCAACGCCAGCCTTTCTCGGAGCGCGATGTACAGTTCCAAACCACTCGCTCGCAAGGCAATGGCGGACAGAATGTGAACAAGGTAAATTCGGCAGTGCGCGCCACCCACCTACCTACGGGTATCAGCGTATTGGCACAGGATTCGCGTTCACAACTGGACAATAAGAAACTCGCCCTTGCCCGCCTTAAAGAAAAACTCGCCGAAATGGAGCTTCAGCAACTCGCCGAGCAAGCACAGAGTCATTGGAGTAACCACACCCAAGTGCAACGTGGCAACCCTGTACGCACTTTCAAAGGTACCGATTTCAAAAGCACTTATGTAGAAAAGAGTTATAAGAAAGAACGTGCCGCTGCCAAGAGGGAAGTTAAATTAGTCGTTAGTCGTTAGTTGTTAGTCGTTAGCTTATGGTAAAATACATACAAGAACTCTTATATAGTATTCCTCAAGAGGTTACTTATACTACCATTCCTAAAGAACTTCGCCTTGAAGATGTGCCACAAGAGCGCATCGATGGCTTACGCAAGTTACTTACCCACGAAGATGCCTTTATACAGCTATCAGCTGCTAAATTGCTCTCTGCGTGGGCAGTAGAAGAGGGGGATAAAGCATTGATACAACTATATGCTGAGGGAAGAACAAAGGGCTATTTTGAACATTTTTTCAGTGGATATAACCCTGAAGATGAACATATTTTTTGGGCACCAGGAAGAATGTATCAAGATACCCATTTCAACCTTACGGTGCTCAATGGTTTGCCCATAGAGCAACTCAAGGTATGTGTAAATCCTGATGATGGAGGTGTTTTAATCGTCTATGTAAAAGCAGAAGGACAACCTATTTTTCATTTCTTTTTAGATGTGGGTATTGCTTTTTGTGAGTGTTGGAATGAGTATGAAGTAGATGAGGACGATGATGACTATCGCTTTGATGACCTTACTGAGGCTTGGCAACTCAAAGGCAAACACATTAGCGCTATTTTTGCCGAAGAAGTAGCTGGAAATAGTGAGATTACCTTTCTTTTGGAAGAAGGTGAAAAGCTCAGGCTCTACTATAGCCCCACAGAAGATAAGAGCTATTTCATTAAGGACAATGAGGTGATGAATCAATTTGGCGAAATTGAGTAAAAACTAAAAGCAATATGATCAGAACAATTATTTTTGAAAAAGAAGAAGGTATATCCTCTACCATTAGCGATATATTGATTCCGAGTTTGGGTGCAACACTGCCTATATGGATATATAATGAAACAGGAGAAGTAGGTTTCTTTTCGCCTAAGCAAGAAGTTGCCTTTGAACAGTTCTTTTATCACAATTCCTATCGGGAACAACTGAAAGAACAATTGCGGGACTTTTACGAAGAGTTGGTTAACGAAGGAGAGCTAGAGCGGAAGGATGGACACCATTTCGAGCTTGATTTTGAATTTGTAGCTATCCCCAGTCAGTGTAAGTCCTCTAAAAATGTTGTTTATGTAGGAGCTTTTACCAATTGGGATAGAGAAGATAGTGAATTTCCTTTGGAGGTAGAAATTTGTTTTGAAGAAGGAGAAGTGATGT
>NZ_CAURLX010000033.1:0-26315 GCF_963525585.1 uncultured Capnocytophaga sp.
TCATAATCGTAGCGGGGTTAGAGTTAATAAGTATGGTTTTGATACCATCTTCGCGCAAAGAGCGCAATGATTGCGAGCCTGAGTAGTCAAACTCACAGGCTTGTCCGATGATAATAGGTCCTGATCCTATGAGCAGAACACAATGTAGGTCGTTTCTTCTTGGCATTTTCGTATAGATATTGCTGTATTTTTTTAATTTTTCTCTAAAATATGAATGTATTCAGTTGTATAGTTTGCTTTATGTTGTCTGTTTTCTTCTTTATCAGCTTTGAATCGGTTATATTGGGTGCTTTGTAGGTCATATTTGCCATAATGTTGCATAATATTCCGTATCATTTGGGCTGGCATAAGCCCTTCATTGTTATAACTCAAGAAAATATACCTGAACTGCGCTTCTTTTATTAGTGTTTCAAAGGCTTCTTGTACTTTATTCTTCTTACAATAAGCTGATTTTTGGTAAGAACGAAGTCCTGTTTTCCCCTGAGGAGCAAAAGTATCATACTTGGCAATCGTATTGAGTAGATGATAATTAGCTCCATACTCACGCTGATTATACGGAGGGTCAAGGTAGAGAATATCCCCACTGATTTTGGTGATAAGGATATTGCTATCTTCATTAAAAACCAAGTGTTCGTTCGCGTTCTCTGCAAAAAGGGCTGGATCAAGATATAGGTCTTTCTGGGCTGATTTTTTGAGATGTTTTAAAAAAGCCCCATAAACCGAAGCTGTATTGGCTACCTTATCCGCATTTTCGAGCAAAGAAGCTAATAAGAAATAGTACACATTTTCAGTAATATGATTTTCTTTTTTCCATTGTTCAATAGTTTGCCTTATGGCATCGATACGCTTTCCGTTAAGTTCTTTGAAATAATTACGTCCAGCAGAACCCTTTTCCGAATATTCCCTAAATATAAACCCTTCAGTCCCTTCTAAAGAGTTTAACTCATACAAATAAGGCTGATATTCAAAAGGGATATGATTGCTTATGTAGTTTTTATTCAATACATAGCTATAATATTCAATATCATTACTAATAATTTGCTTAACTTCTGTTTTAAAAGCTCTTCCTACTACTGCTGTACCAGCAAATAGGTCACAAAAGATCTGTGTAGACAAATCCTTTCCTACCACTTCATAGATAGTTTCCTTAATAAAAGGTAGCAGTTTGTATTTTGAGCCTATATAGTTCATTTAATTATCCAAATAATATCTGATAGTATTTCATCTTTTCCGAAGTGAAATTTCTCAAATGGGAAAGCGCAGTTTATATAATTGTCTATTTTCTGTTTGATAAGGTTTATTTCGGCTTTTAGCTTCCAATGTTCGTTAGATTCTTTATCATATAGCACGACAAACAAGCGATTTTTGAAGTGTAACCGTCCTTGTTGGCTTTGTTCCTTGTAGAGCCATTCTATAAGATCTCTTTTATGTTCTAAAGCATAGCTAATATCTTTTTGGAATCCTTTCGGGAAAACACTTGTTTTATGGTCAAAAGGGATGTTATTGATATAAAAATCAACTGTTTTATCATATTCATTCTGGCAGGCAACAACATTAGGATGTGTGGTAAATATCTGTTCAATACCTTTTGCTGACCAAAAATTTAACCAACGGTTAAGCGCATAGTTCCTTAGTTTAGGAGATAAAGTAGAGATTCTTTCTTCCAGCTGAGAGAAAAGCCGAATTTCATAGATAAAATGAGTTTCTCTATCCCAGCTATCTGATTGCTTTCTCCCCCAACTATAAGGGTATGCCAAGCGTTTTTTAAGTTCTCTTTCTAACCGTTGTAAGTCTATCATTCCCATTAGGTTCTTATATCACACTTTTATTTTGAAAAATAGCTACATCTTTCAAACGAAAAATATAGCTATTGGATTAAAAAATATCGTTGCCCTGCGTATCTCTTGTGAGTACTGCTTAAGGGGGAAAAAGAGTGTGTTTGTGCAATAATGTTACTAAGTATATTCATTGGGTACTAATGATGGGGCAAAGATAGGAATTATTTTTTGAATAAAAGACTTTCTTTCCTTAAAATCTTATTCCTTATAATACTAAGGTGTGTTAAGCAGGGAATCCCGCATATATGTCTTTATAAAAGTTCCTTCCCGAAATATTGACACCCCATTTGCATCAGCTCTGCCTACCCTTCTAAGATATAAGATTTCTCGTTTGTTCTTTTTGAGTTTCCCTGTCTTTCCATCTACCCAATAATTATCAGGAGTTAGGAAACAAGCACCAAACTTAGTATTATGTAATAACATTGTTGGAGAAACAATGTACTTTTTCCTAAAAAGTACATCTATATGAGCGGTTACTTTCTCAGCATAAGGGTGTTGCTCAAAATAGTTTCGGGCAAAAAGTGTAGCTGCCTGTTCTGTACTAATAGGCAATTGTCTTTCTTTTTCGGCATAGGCAGGCTCATCATAGAACACATATGCACCCTCTGGAGCTGCACAAGAGACTGCTAAAAACAACAAAAATAAGGGAATATGTTTCATATACTATAATTTTACGGATAATACTCTATTTCTCGTTTCTCTATAACTTTTATGGTTTTCTCTTTGTTTGTATTATTAGGGATTTCTTCGTATTCTTTTGTTTTGAGGATTAGATTTCCTTGTGTGTCAAAAGTGGTTTTGTAGGTTCCTAAACGGATAGGTGTCCCTTCCTGATTATATATCGTTTCTTGCTCTTTTCCATTATCATAGGTAAAAATAGATTTCTCAAACAATTCATCTCGTTCATACCTCTGTGTCTCTAGAAGGAGCCCGTTTTTATAAATATCTATTTTCTCAATATCACCGTTTCTGTCATATTCAGTATATTTTGTGAGATTGCCTGCTGTATCATACTCATATAATTTCATAAAAGATCGCTCTGTCAGCCCCATATCAGTTTCAGTTTCTTTTAACGCTTTCATATAAGCAAAATCATACTTTTTAACCAACAATCTCCCGTGACTATCATACTCATACAAATATTTATAGTTTCCGTCTCCTTTACTCTCTTCGGATAGTAAGTCCCCTTTGTCATTGTAGATATAATAAAGCGTGGAATTCCCAAAATCACTTGTCCATTCCTGTTTTACAGTATTATTAGGGAGGTAAGTAAAAATAATTTCATCCCTTTCGCTGTATATTTTGGTTAGTTTGCCTTGCCGATTATAGGATAGTTTCTGGTGCAGACCACTATCTATATGAGTGAGAAATCCTTGCTTGTTGAAATGAAAAGTCTCACTATAATACCCATTATAGTAATAGAGTGTTTTTATTTTCCCTTTCAAATTGTATTGGGATAGGTAAGGCTTAATATCGTGTGGATTATCTTGTCCATATACCTGATTCTCTAGAGAATTAGAAGAACAACTACAAAACAATAAAAAAATAGCTATACTTTTCAAAAGAAAAATATAATTACTGAGCAAAACGGGGGGTTTTGAAAGATGTTTCATATGAATAAACGCTGTTAATAAAATAAAAATACTGATTATTTGTCAAAAAAAACTTTTTACATTCCAATTTCACGGATAATACTCTATAATTCGTTTTTCAACAACTCTTTTTTCCTTTTCCTCCTCTTTGCTTTTAGGGATATCCTCGTATTCTTTTGTCTTGAGGATTACATTTCCTTGCTTATCAAGGGTAGTTTTGTAAGTTATTAGGAGGGTAGGCGTCCCTTCCTGATTATATACTTTTTCTTGTACCTGATTGTTATCGTAGGTAAAGATTATTTTTTGATAAATGTGTCCCCAATCATACTCTTGGCTTTCTGTGAGCTTCCCGTTTTTATAAAGTTTTATATACTTAAGAGAGCCAAAGGAATCATATATCGTTTGTCGGGAAAGATTTCCTTGAGCATCATATTCATATAGTTCCATATCTGCCCTTGAGTAGTCCTGCCCTGCAAAGATGGTCTTGTTTTTTTTCAGATAAGAAGGGTCATATTTCTTCTCTAAAAGTCTGCCTGCTTTGTCGTATTTGTATAATATCTTATAATCGAGACTACTACGACTATCTTTACGTAGTTTTCTTTCTTTGGAAAGCAAATTTCCTTTGTTATCATATACGTAATAATAGGTTTCTCTTCCCAATCCTGAGACTTCTTCCTTTACCTCATTATTAGGCAAATAAGTAAAAGAGCTTTTACCTTCATTATAAGATATCGTTTTAAGTCGGTTTTGCTCATCGTAAGTGAAGGTTCTATTATCCGTTTGGGTAAGGAGTCCTTCTTTGTTGAAGTGATAGGTAGCCCAATGGTACCCATTAAATTCTTTAAGGGTTTTAACCTTTCCCTTAAGACCATATTGGCTGAGGAAAGGCTTATATCCGCCTGATGTATGTTGCCCAAACATAGTAGTAAGGTATAAAAGATTGAAAAAGAAAAGAAATTGTTTCATTTTAATAAAAATAAGGAAAGTTAAAAGCAAAAATACAAAATTTATTCCACATCGGACTGATTCCAGATGCCCTTTTCATCTATTTGGCAACACCACTTTGTATGAGGGTAAATTCCTGTTTTGTTTGCCGTAATATAGCCCGTACCAACAAGGTCATCACGGTTGCCCTGATCGTCGGTATCATCCATATAGATATTTACTCTTAATCCTTCATACAGAGGTATTAGCTGTCTGCATACATTCTCTTTTTCATCTTTTTGGGAAAATGGTAGCAAATTATTTTCCATTAGTTTATTGAAATCTACCCAAAAGAGTAGATGAGAATTTGTCTTTTCCCATAAGTCTCTCACAAAGGTATAAGCTACTTCATTCGCAGGTTTTATCTGTTGAAGAGTAGTAGGCAGGTACCACCCACGACCGCCTATTTTCAGGTTTTCATAGTAAGCAAGTGTTTTGACAGGACAGCCATTAGTAAACCAGCGCAAAGTGTGTTTCTCATAATCTCGTAATAGGTGTGGTGTATCCTCCACTACTACCAAAGCTACTACTTGCGCCCCATAACGCACTAGTACTAAGTCACCTGAAAGGAGTTTATTAAAAGTTTGTACAGCCTTACCCGAACAGCCTATATAGCCTGTGGCAACAATATGGCGGGTGTTCTCCACTGTCCAAGCAGTAGCTCCAGTGGGGTGTAGTTGCATATGCCAGAGATTCATAAGGAAGAGAGTTTGTTTGAGCAAAGATATTCTTTTTTTGTGAATTAGCAATATTCTTTTTGAGGCTTTTAATAGGTTGAAAAATATTTTTTAAAATCCAAAATTATACTTTGTTTTCCTGAATCAATGTATTACCTTTGTCCTCTGATGAAAAAGGTATTTATTCTTTTATTGATGCTTCTTTTGAGTGCTTGTCAGCAAAAACAGGCGCCTGTGGAACTGAGTGTATATTATTGGAAAACAAGCTTATCACTTTCTCCTGATGAGCAGAATTTTATAAAAGACAATGCTATCCAGAAGCTCTATGTGCGTTATTGCGATGTAGCCCTCAGGGAGGGACAGGCGGTTCCTGTTGCTCCTATAGAAATAGATACAGCTTTTGTAAAAAATAAGGAAATAATTCCTGTAATTTACCTTAAGAATGAAGTGTTCTTAGAAGGGAAAACCTCTGAAGAGGTACTAGCTAAGCAATTGAACCGTTATATAGCTCAAATAAATACTTCTTATGGGCTAAGAGTGAAGGAAATACAGCTTGATTGTGATTGGACATTAGCCAGTAAGGAGCGTTATTTTAAGTTTGTTGAATATTTTAGAGCCCAGAATAACTATATACTCTCAGCGACTATTCGCCTGCACCAAGTGAAGCATTATACTACAACAGGGATTCCTAAGGTGGATTATGGGGTGCTGATGTATTATAATATGGGAAATATTACCCCTACAGGAGCCAATTCCATTTATGATCATCAGGTGGCTAAAGCTTATCTATCCTCGTTGAAAGCCTATCCACTGGAGCTTAAGGTAGCACTTCCTATATTCAGCTGGGGAGTGCATTCGGTAGCAGGGGAGGTGACCAACCTAGTAGGAGGGCTTACTTCTGCTCAGATGGATACTCTCAAGGGGGCTTCCAGACTAGGAGAAAGTAATTGTTACCTTATTGAAGAACAGCTGATGTATAAGGGTCGTTTGTGGCAAAAAGGAGATATTCTTAAGGTAGAAGAAATTTCTCCAGCCGATCTTTATAGTATGAAAAAGGATTTATTCAAGTATATGAAGCGCCCTCCCAAAGAAATTATTTTATATGATCTTAATACCAGTATAAATAACTATGAAAAAGACTTTTTTAAAAATTTTCGCTAGTCTTTCCTTACTTTCAGTAGGAGCCTATGGGGCTTATTTATATGCTTGTGCCGATGATGGTTGGGGATTTGGAAACTCCTTGTTTGCTCCTGAGATAATGGTCAAGAAGCCTGCTTATAAGCCTTTGTTCTTTGATAGTAGTAATCTTTTCTATCAAGGAGACTATATAGATAGGGCTTCTGGAGACTATAGTCACACTGATTTAGAACAATGGAAGCAATACTTAGGAAAAACCTTTTGGAAGGAAGGCATACAATACTTTATGTATGATAAGAATTCCTTAGCAGATATTCATAAGTATAATGCCTCTCCTGATAAGGCTAAGGTAAGCCTCTCTCAGCATACCCCTAAAGTAGATGATAAGCGATTGCGTAACTTCTTCTCTTTCTTAGCTATAGCCAGAGGTAACGAACATATTACCAATGTAACATATGACCCTTGGGATTATGATAGTCGTAAGGTGGAGAGAACCCAACAAAATGAAATTTCTAAAGCGGAAAGCCTATATCGGAAAGCCCTAGCGGATAAAGATGTTTTCTTTGCTGACCGAATGTGGTTTCAGGTAGCACGCCTTAAGTTCTATTCCTATGATCGTGGTTCAGTGATTACTTTCTTCAATGATACTCAAGAAAAACAACCGAAAAACAGTCTTTATTACCGTGCTTTGCATTATGTAGCAGGAGCTTATATTGCTCAAAAAAACTATGCTAAAAGCAATGCGCTATTGGCAACACTTGCTAGTGCCCAGCCTGAGCAAATGACTACCTTTACCTATGAGTATCACCCTCTTACCGATAGGCAAGTAAGCCAAATAGCCACCACACTCTCTCAGCAACAGCAGTGTGCCTTATGGGCTATGCAGGGATATTATACCGATGAAGTTACAGCTATAGAACATATAAGGGCAATTGATCCTTTTTCTTCTCAAGTGGATTTTCTTCTTACTCGTTATATCAATAGGATAGAGGATAAGGTAAATGTTTTTGGTGAGTATGGAGAAAAAATCAAATCTGCAGCTGATTATCATCAACATACACAAGCTCTACTGAATCGGAATTTTCGTACAGATTGGCTCATAGAAGTGGCACAAGAAGGGAAGGTGGCATCACCTTACCTATGGAAGGTAGCTGCAGCTTATATTCTCATCTTTAAGAAAGATAATCAAGGGGCTAGAATACTATTGCAACAGGCGGAAAAAATAGCCAAAGATACTCCCCAACAAGCACAGATACGCTTGTTAGATATCTTTAATGAGGTAACAGCTCTGGAGCGAATCACTCCAGCTGACGAGGAAAGGCTCCTTAAGCGTTTGGAATGGATGTGGAACTCCTCTCTCCTTAAGTCTGATAAGGAGCAGATGCGTTCTTTTTACCTCTTCTCTTTTGTTCGTTATTACCTATCGGCACTTTATAAGGAGGAGAATAATACCTTAATGGCGGAACTTCTTTCACCTACTTTGGGGTATTATGATTCCTTACAACAGTCTGTTACGATGGAAAATCTTCTCTTAAAGAAAGAGAAAACCCCTTGGGAAGCTTTTTGGACAGATAATTACCGCTTTTCCTTAGGAGAAATCTACGAGAGTAGAGCCATTTATGCTTTCTACCAAGGAGATATAAATAAAGCTATCCTTGAACTGGAGAAGGCTCCGCTTGAGAATGTACGAGAATATGACTCTAATAGTGGAAAAATGGTTACTAAGAAACGAAAAATTAGCCAAGCAGTATTGCCTGCCAATCCCTTTAATGGTTATATTAAAGACTGTAATGACTGCCAACATCAGGCTAAGCAGCGTGTGACTTATACTACTCTTTCTTTCCTTAAAAAAGTCAAAGAAATGCAGGAAAAAATTGCTCAAGGCGAGGAAATATATAATAATGCATTGTTACTTGGGAATGCCTTCTATAATGCCTCTTATTTTGGAAGTATTCGGGCTTTCTACTGTAATAGAATACTCAATGAATATGGAGGCTTGGGAGTCAATAGGGAAAACTATGAAAGGCTTCTGAGTATGAAAAATGCAGAAAAATACTACTTAATAGCCCAGCAACACGCAAAAGATGATGAACAACGAGCCAAAATAGCTTATATGCTTGCTAAAGTGGAGCGGAATAACTATTATAATCAGGTTTATTTCTATCAAGACAGGTGGTATGGGGTAGAATCTGATGAAATAGCGTTCAAGGACTGGGAAGGATTCCGAGAACTTAGAGAAAGATATGCGCATACACAATATTATAAAGAGGTAATCAAAGAGTGTGAATATTTTAGAAAAACAGTAAGAAAATAATTAGAGAAAAATGCAAAAATTAGTTGTTCTCACAGGAGCAGGGATTAGTGCCGAGAGTGGTATTCGCACTTTCCGTGATTCGGGGGGATTATGGGAAGGTTATGATGTGAATCAGGTAGCTACTCCCGAAGGCTTTGTTGCCAATCCTGCCTTAGTATTGAATTTTTATAATGAACGCCGTCGCCAGCTTAGCGAGGTAGTTCCTAATGAAGCCCATCGGCTTTTGGCTCAGTTAGAGAAGCGATATAATGTGGTGATTATCACCCAGAATGTGGATGACCTACACGAGCGAGCGGGCAGTCATCATATTATCCACCTACACGGAGAGCTCCTCAAGAGTCGAGGAGTGGATGATCCTGAAACTACTTATCCTTGCTTGGGAGATATTCACTTAGGAGATAAGAGTCCTACAGGAGCACAATTGCGCCCCCATATCGTATGGTTTGGAGAGGAAGTTCCTATGTTAGATAAGGCTATAGAAGAGGTATATACTGCCGATATCCTAATGGTTATAGGAACTTCTCTTCAGGTGTATCCAGCTGCTGGACTGATGGGGTATGCAAAGGAAGGAACTCCTATATTTTATATAGATCCTAATCCCTCTCTTCATAGCGAAGGCTCCCTTACAGTAATTGCTCAGAAAGCATCCGTAGGGGTAGCAAAGGCAATACAACTTATGAATCCTTAAAGACATCATAACTGCCATCTGCTTCAATAATGAAGCAAAAATCCGCTTCTAAATGAAGAAAATCGGAGAGAATAGGGCGTTGTTGTAAGAGTTCTGTTACAGTTAGCACTTCTTCAGGAGTTTCTTCAGCTACTTCTTCTCCGAAGGTAAGGTACCATATGGAGAATTCTTCTCCATTCTCGTCCCAATCGGTGATTTTACTGCCATAAATAGGGGCTTCTGAAAGTGATCCTATGCAGATGACAGGAGCATTTTCTTCTATAGGGACATAAGCGGAGTGAAATGCTTCACAGATAGAATTCGTCATAGAGAAAATATTTATTCAACAAAAGTCTTTACTGCATTTACAAAAGCACGCGCATTCTCAACGGGTACATTAGGTAGGATGCCGTGTCCTAAATTAGCAATATAGAGGTCTTTCCCAAAGGAACGAATCATTTGGTGTGTTTTTTCGGTAATTTGCTCAGGGGAAGCCAATAACCAAGCAGGATCTAGGTTTCCTTGTAATACTTTTTTTCCTTGAGTAAGTGTACGGGCAAGAGAAGGCTGACAAGTCCAATCAATTCCTAGAGCCGCTACACTACTCTGGCTCATCTGCTCAAGGGCAAAGGAACAGCCTTTGGCAAAGACAATTGTAGGTACAAGAGGAGACAAAGCCTCAACAATTTGGCGAGAGTATTTCCAAGAGAAGGTGCTATAATCCTCAGGAGAAAGGACACCTCCCCAGCTATCAAAGAGCTGTATAGCATCTACTCCTGCTTTTACTTTTTCTTTTAGGTATAGGATTGTAGTATCAGTGATTTTCTGTAATAATTGGTCAGCTAGTTCAGGCTGTGAGAAGCAGAAAGCTTTCGCAATATCAAAATTTTTGGAGCCTTTTCCTTCTACTATATAGGAAAGAATTGTCCAAGGAGCACCTGCAAATCCGATCAGGGGAACGCGATTATTAAGGCGTTCTTTTGTTAGGTGGATTCCTTCCATTACATAACCCAGAGCGTGTGAAACGTCAGGAATCTGTACCCGTTCCACATCTTGAGTATTTCGGATAGGGTGAGCGATGAAAGGACCTATATTTTCTTTCATCTCAATATCAATACCCATTGCTTGGGGAACTACAAGGATATCACTGAAGAGAATAGCTGCATCTACCTGAACAATGTCCACAGGTTGGATGGTAATTTCCGCTACCAGTTCGGGAGTTCTACAACGAGTGAAGAAGTCATATTGGTCACGTAAAGCACGGAATTCAGGTAGGTAACGTCCTGCCTGTCTCATCATCCATACTGGAGGACGCTCTACAGTTTCTCCCCTAAGGGTTCTTAAGAAAAGATCGTTTTGTATCATTCTAAAAAGGGTTTAAAAATTCTTATACAACAATCCCTCATTCCTCTCAGTGTAGGGGTATCTGCCAAAAAACTCTCTATTCCTTTTGGAAGTGCTTTTTGGGTAGTGGTTCCTATACAGATAATTTTTTCTGAACCAAAAGTATTCTCCATAAGGAAGCTTTCCACTGCTGAGGGGCTGAAAAAAAGGAGTGCCTCAAAGGAGGTTTCCAAATGCTTTGGAGTAAGGAGTGTCTGATAAGTTTGGATTTCTTGAAAAGGTATCTGATGTTCCTTAAGGGTGTGAGGAAGCGTGTCTAGTCGCTTATCTCCACAAAAGAAAGCCATAGAAGCCTGAGGAAAATTCTCTACCAAATAGCTTGCCAGTAAGGAAGCATAAGGAAAAGAAGCGATTACTTCCCAGCCATTTTCTTGTAAAACTTTTTGTGTTTTCTCTCCTACACAAAAAGCTTTTCTACAAGGAATATCTTGATAAGCAGGGTTTTGTATAAGGGCAGACAAGGCATTGGTACTAGTGAAAATGCCATACTCAAAAGTGGAAATATGGTCAAAAGAGGAAAAAGGAAGTATCTGAATGAAATCAATAGTTTCTATAGAAAATCCTGCTTGCGTAAAAGCTTGTATATCAGTTATAGAGAGCTGTTTTGTGCAGAGGATTCTTACCATTGATTTTTAGGGCAAAGATAATAAATATTTATGAAATAAGCTTCCTCTTGGTTTTTTTTTAACATTTTCTTTCGTGGAAAACACTTTTTTTATTAACATCGCCTAAAAAAAGGTACAACGAAAGGATTAAATCCGTAACTTTGCAAAAACTAATTATTTCTTATGAAAAGAACAACACACTTACTGATACTTATCCTTTCAGCTCTGATGCTTTCACAAGGTAACGCCTTTGCTCAGGCTAAGAAAAAGAAAAAAACAAGCCAAGTGCAGGAGAAGAACCGCCCTGATAAGCCCTTGATTGACAACCCTAGCTATATGGAAGGGAGTACAGAAGTACTAATAGCTGCCTCTAACTGGGCTACTCTTACAGAAGGAGAGTATGAAGAAGAGGAACGAGCTCCAATATCTGAAAAGGGGAGCTTACGCTTTACAAAGCCCAATACAGCAGCACTAGGAGAAGAACGCTTGACTATACTGATTGATTCAGCATATTCCTATATAGGTACTCCTTATAAGCACGCAGGGACTACACGTAGTGGGATGGACTGTTCAGGCTTTGTAAGTACAGCTTTTAGTTCTATTGATGTGCCCCTGAGCCGTTCCTCTACGGCAATGGCTACCCAAGGGAGAGATATTCCCTTAAGCCAAGCAGTAGTGGGAGATTTGCTTTTTTTTAAGACTACCCGTAAGCGTAATCGCATCTCCCATGTAGGGATTGTTGTAGAGACTGGAGATGAAGTGAAGTTTATCCATTCTTCTTCTTCTCAGGGAGTGATAGTATCAAGTCTCTCGGAGCCTTATTGGCAACGGGCTTATGCCAAAACAAGCCGTGTACTGAACTGATTTTCAATAATATAATTAAAATACAATACATATGTTACAGCTTAGCTATATACGAGATAATAAAGAGAAAGTTATTAAAGGACTCAATAAGCGTCATTTCAAAGAACTAGAGCTTATAGATCAAGTGCTTGACTTAGATGAGAAACGCCGAGCTACCCAAGCAGAACTAGACCAAGTACTTGCCCAGAGTAACAAGCTCTCTAAGGAAGTGGGGGCTCTAATGAAAGCTGGTAAAAAAGAGGAAGCAGAGGAAATAAAATCTCAAACTGCTCAATATAAAGAACTTACCAAAAAACTAGGAGATACATTGGATCAGGTAACTCAGGAACTCACTCAGCTTCTTTACCGTATCCCTAATATCCCTACAGATATAGTTCCAGAAGGCAAATCAGCTGAGGATAACCTGACTGTTTTTCAGGCAGGGGAAATCCCAACATTACCACAGGGAGCGCTTCCTCACTGGGAATTAGCTAAAAAATATGATATTATAGATTTTGAACTAGGAGTAAAGCTTACAGGAGCAGGCTTTCCTGTATATAAAGGTAAAGGAGCAAAGCTTCAGAGAGCTTTGATTACCTATTTTCTAGACAAAAATACAGAAGCTGGTTACCAAGAATATCAAGTACCTCATATGGTAAATGAAGACTCTGGCTATGGAACTGGACAACTTCCTGATAAGGAAGGTCAGATGTATCATGTACAGTTGGACAATTTGTACTTGATTCCCACAGCAGAGGTTCCTGTAACCAATATATTCAGAGATACTATTCTCTCTGAGAATGATTTACCTTTCTGCTGTACTGCTTATACCCCTTGCTTTAGAAGAGAGGCAGGAAGCTATGGAGCTCACGTAAGAGGGCTTAATCGTTTGCATCAATTTGATAAAGTGGAAATCGTTCGCATAGAACATCCGGATCGTTCTTATGAAGCCTTAGAGCAGATGGTAGAACACGTGAAGGGAATCCTTAATGAGCTTCAGTTACCTTATCGTATTCTACGGCTTTGTGGAGGAGATTTAGGCTTTACCTCTGCTATTACTTATGATTTTGAAGTATATTCTACAGCTCAGGAGAAATGGTTGGAGATTAGTTCAGTATCTAATTTTGAAACTTTCCAAGCCAATCGCTTGAAGCTTCGCTTTAGAAATAGTGAAGGAAAAACACAGCTCGTACATACACTGAATGGAAGTTCTTTAGCCTTACCTAGGGTATTGGCAGGTATTTTGGAAAATTACCAAACCCCAGAGGGAATTGTAGTACCAGAAGTGTTGCGAAAATACACAGGCTTTGATCTCATTAGCTAATCATATATGTGAAAAGAGCTATGCAAATTTTTCTGCATAGCTCTTGTTTTTTTTAGGAAAGTACTTCTTCTTTTTTTCTTGAAAGGTGATAGTGTCGTAGGCGATGTTCTTTTTGCCTAGCAGCACTAAAGCAAGAAACCCGCTTAAGGTACCCAATAACACGAGTTGCGTGATCCACATCTTCACTATGGCACGAAGGACATTCAAAGAGGGTACGTTTATCAATATGATTGCATTTGTTACAGATAGTAATACGGATATTGAAACAGAAATAATTACAGCCTGCTAAGGCGGTAGCATTCAGTAGCTTTAGGAAACCTTCCTTGTTAGGAGTCTCTTCTAGGTTTAGGTGCAAAGCAGATCCTCCATCTAAATATTGGATAATCTCTTTTCCGTGTAGAATAATTTTATCTAGTACATTTATCTGTTCATCTTCTACAGCGTAGAAGTAGGAATTATAACAGTCCCTAGGGGAGAAAAGTCCATCTTTTTGATCCCATTGAGCATTTTTTACTCCTAAATTCTCTGCAGGAACAAATTCTGTATTGAACATATATCCATATATAGACCGTGCTTTTCGGTTTTCTTCATAGATGATTTTTAGCTGATGTCTTACAAAATCTTTATACTGAGCATTATTATTAGGAGAGATGCCTAGGTATTCAGCTGCTTCTACCATTCCATTGATACCAATAGTTAAGAATTGCTTATCTAAGGAGATAAATCCGGCATCATATACAGGAAGTAATCCTCCATTCTTATAATCTTCTATCAATTTTCGGAAAGCTACTTGGTATTTCTGAATTTTTTGAACTTCTTCAGCTAAGTTGTATTGCTTCTGTACAAGTCTATTCATATTCAGAGTAATTACATTGATAGAACCCGTAGCGACTCCTCCTGCTCCTAGGGAATAGCTAAAAGTATGGTCGCTGATTTCATTGCGCAATCGGCAACAAGAAGCTAAGCTATCGGCACTCTCAGACTGGTAGACAAAAAAAGAGTTTCCCTCACTGAGTTCTTCAGCACACATATCGGCAAAGGAACTATCCACAGGCTTTCCTCCAGCAGTAAGCATAGCGGCAGTAACGACAGGGAAAGTAAGGATAGCCTTGAGGCGTTCGGCATTGAACCACTTAAGAAAGAAATGCTGGAGCTTAAAGAGGCGATTCCAGTTAGGATGACTCATATCAGGGAAGACGAAATCTCCAAACATACTTGAAAAATAAGGCTCATCATAGAGGGAAATATTCCAGAATACCGATTGATATCCTCGAGCGGCAGCAGGTTGATTAATAGCATACACCACGTGTTGTAGGTGATTTTCTATTATCTTAGAATGGGTATGTAGGTAATCCTCTCCATAGTCCTTAGTTGCAAAATGGTCAAAATAGAGCAGAAATTCTACAGTAGCCAAGGCACCTGCAAACTGAGAGCTGATAGCAAAAACTAGATTCACAAATTCCCCGCAAAAGCTCTCTAAGTGCTTTGGTGCGCGACTCTCACCTCCTAGTTTCAAAAGACCATCCAAGAGAAAGGGGTACATACTAATAGAGACACAGTAGGGCTTCAAGGAAGTCTCATCGTGAACATAGATTTCGTGAGCTTCTATCTGGCGGATGTACTCGCAGGCAAGTTCTTTTCCGAAAAGTTCTTCGATTTTCCTACGAACAAGCTCTCGATTGATCTGGATATTGATATCCTTATTAATCTCAGCTTCCATTGTAGCAATATTTTTACTTGTTACATTGGCATTGGCATCTACCTGAGAGGCTGTAGCGGCATTACTTGCATGCAGATATTGCTGGATGAAGTCAATTTTCTGCTGGATTTGATTTTGTGTAAGTCGAATCATTGTATTTATTTTTAATAGAGATGATAATCCATCCTCTTTGCAAAAAAGAGGAGCATAAATCGTATCTCAGGGTTATTAAGTTCTTTAAGAAATAGCTTTCCTATTGGAAGATGGAAGGAAGCTTTCATTGAGGAGCTTTCCGCTCTGTACCTCTATGAAGCGTTGGTTGGTAGTAGGGGAGGAGAGCCCTCCTAAGGAGGCTATCCAAGGACCCGTTTTGAGCCAAGTAAGTTCTTTTTTGAGTAGAAGGGGTACTTGATTTTCTTCAAGTCCTGTGTATAGACAAGTATGGAGAGAATAGGTACGGGCTATTTGTAGCTTGTGTAGGAGGTCATCCATATCCCATTCTCCTCCCATAAAAAGGACGCAGGTAATCATTCCTCTATAGCGTTCTATCTCACCGATGAACCGCTCATCTGTAAGGGGAGTACCGCTATCTTTCTTCCATAGGAAAGGCGAATGACATCCTTGACATCGTAGAGGGCAGCCTGTGGCACTTATACACAAGCTGATTTCTCCAGGTACTTCCTGAAGGACAATTTGTAAGTCAGAGAAGTGTATCATTTCAATATTTCGTTTTGTGGTATGGCAAAGGTAAGCAGAAAAAAAATGTGTTTTTCACAAGAGAAAATAAGTTATTAACTTACTTATCAACAGGAGGTTTTTTCTTCTTTTGATAGAGAAATTAAAAAGATTTCTATCACATTATGAAGAAGTTATCAAGAAGAATTAAAATTTAACATATAAAATGATGAAAAAAGTGTCAGATTTTGCGTATAATTCAAGAAAAAAACGTATTTTTGGGACACTAATCAAAATATCATAAGAGATATGAACTTAAAAAAATTATTCTTATTATTTATGCTGGTTACCACCACAGTAACCTTTGCACAACAGACTGTCTCTGGGAGTGTAAAGGATAGTGCTGGTAAGCCAGTGGTGGGCGCTACCGTACTGGTGGTAGGTACCAGCAGGAATGTTACAACCAACTCCGAGGGGGGCTATTCCATTGTAGCGCAAGCTGAGGAAACCCTACAATTTGTCGCCCAAGGGTATCAAAATGTTCAAAGGAAAGTAGGTCTTGAGACTTCTATTAATGTAATACTTCCTTTGGCTACAGAAGATGCTAAGAAAGTAGGAGCATTAGGGATAGAACGTGATGCCAATGCGGCGGGATACACTGATACTACCCTAGAGGGAGGAGATGATCTTAAAGGAAAAACAGCTGGACTTACAGCTACTTCTTCAGGAGGAATGCAAGGATCTAAAATGGAACTCCGTGGTAAGGGAAGTGTTACAGGAAGTAACCAGCCTCTTATCGTAATTGATGGAGTGCCTATGGTGGATATGGGAAGTAAGTATGGAAATATTTCTTCTGAAATTAACCAGGATGATATAGAATCTGTTACGGTCCTTACAGGAGGAGCTGCTACAGCTCTTTATGGAAGCCGTGGAGGTAATGGGGTAATCCTCTATACTACTAAGTCTGGTAAAGGAGGAAAAACTACTATTGATGTGAAATCCTCTGTAACTTTTGATAGAGCTTACATATCTCCTAAATTACAGAATGAATATGGGGGAGGTAATATGACATCTTTTACAGAAGAGGAAATAGAAGGACAGACCTACAAACTTGCCCAATATGATGTAGATGAAAGCTGGGGACCTAAGTATGACGGAACACCTTACTTACCTTGGTATGCTTTTGATAAGAAAAATTTGCCAGAACACTATCTAAAACCTGTGCCTTGGCAAGCTCCAAAGAATGACGTAGATAAGTTCTTTAATACGGGGGTGACTATTAATAACTCTCTTTCTATTACACGTTCTGTATCAGGAACTAATTTGCGTTTTTCCTTAGGAAATACACAAACCAAAGGAATTGTGCCTACTACAGGACTCCAACGTTCTAATATCTCATTCAGCTTTACTTCTGACCTCTCTAGAAAGCTTAAAGCAGAAGGAGGTTTGAACTATACCATTACCACACGTGATAACCCTACTTATAGTTATGCGGATGCCAATGATAATGGTGGTTTCTCTACCATCATTTACGGATATACTCAACGCCAATTGGATATGAGAAACTTGGAGCGCTTTTACAAAGACCCTCTAGGAAAGCAACGTACTTGGAATAGAATTAGCTGGTCAGATGGAAGGGCTAACTTCACCGATAACCCTTACTGGATGCTTAATGAAATTACCCAGAATGATAAACGTCACCGCTTCTTTGGAAATATAGGACTTACCTATAACTTCACCGATAACCTCTACCTAGTAGGCAAAATGTATGGAGATATTTATGCTCTTACCACTGAGGACAGAAGAGCCAAAGATTCTCACGATACTCCTCACTACAAAAAATACAACTATGACAATGCTGCTTTCAACTATGAAGCACGCTTGCACTATACACCTAAGCTAGGGGATAATTTCTCTTTGACAGGATTCTTAGGAGTAGCCCGTGCTCAGAATAAATATGGTTATACAGGAGTGGAAACTCGAGGAGGACTTTTCGTACCTCATAACTATTCAGCTTCTAATAGTAGGGAAAGAGCTAAAGGATATACTTATTCTTCTTGGACTCGTACCAATAGTGTATATGGAATGGCTTCTTTTGGATATAAAAGCACTGCCTTTGTGGAGCTTACAGGACGTCAGGATTGGTTCTCTACTGTATCGGTGCCTATCTTCTATCCTTCTGTAACAGCTTCTTATGTATTTACCAACTCATTCAAAAACCTACCTTCTTGGTTAAGCTATGGTAAGGTACGTGCAGGATGGGCTCAAGTAGGAAATGATGCTTCTGCTTATGTACTAAAAACTTATCCTACAGTTTCAGAGACTTTCAGAAGAGCTCCTCACTATGTAACTCCTAATGAACAGAATAATCCTGACTTACGTCCTGAAATCAAGGAAACTAAAGAAGCAGGTATTGACCTTCAGTTCTTTAACAGTCGTCTCTCTTTAGGATTCTCTTATTATGATATCCTTTCTAAAGACCTTATCCTTTCCTTGCCAGTGGATGCAGCTAACGGATTCACTTATAAGAAAGTAAATAGTGGAGAAATGGTTAATAGAGGATTTGAAGTAACACTTTCTGCAACTCCAGTACAGACAGAAAAATTCAGTTGGTCATTCGACTGGAACCTTTCTCGTAACAGAAACAAACTTCTTAAATTGGCTCCTGGTTTAACTCGTTATAAAGTAACTTGGGAGTATTATGGAAATGCTGAGCTATATGCTGTAGAAGGACGTCCTTTTGGAGAAATCTATGGAGGTAATTATGTGTATGATGACAAAGGCAACCGCTTAGTAGATGAAAATGGTTTCTATCTTCGCTCTTCTAGCAAGGAAGTAATCGGAAATATTACTCCAGACTTCACCACTGGGCTTACCAATACTCTTACCTATGGCAACTTTAGTCTTTCCTTTACCTTTGATTACCAACACGGAGGAGATTATTATGCAGGACCTTATGCCTTGGGTATGTATGCAGGAACTATCCGTGAAACAGTAGCTAATGGAATGCGAGACCTTATAGATGATCCTAATAACCCGACCCAAAAAATACAAAGAGGGATTATCCAGCAAGGGGTATATGCTCCTTTGAAATCAGATAGAGAAACACCCAACCCATTAGCAGGACAGCCTAACCAAACGAGAATTTCTCCTAAAGAATACGGAACTACTTTTTACAAAGGGATAGATGCACAAGCGATATTTGATGCAACTTTCTTAAAGCTCAGAAGCCTATCTCTTACCTATGATGTACCTCTTCCTGAGACTAAGCATATCAAAGGCTTGAACTTTACACTTTCAGGCTATAACCTCTGGACAGGAATGCTCGCTTGGGACGGTATGGATCCTGAAACAGCTATGTACAACCAAGGAATGGGGAACTCTTCCCTTCCTACTACCAGAAGCTTTAGCTTAAGTGTAGGTCTCAAATTATAGTGTAACCCAAACAAGGAATTAAAATGAAAAATGTTTTAACAGTCATATTAGGTACAGGACTCCTCTTGGGAAGCTGTACAAAGGATTTTGAAGAAATCAATACCAACCCGAACCTCCCAGAAGATTATCTGCCTACTGCCTTATTCAATGCAAATAACCAAGCACTGATGTATAACCTCAGGGGCTATGATAACATAGGGAAGCAAACCCTAACTTGGATGCAATATACCTCCCAGCCTATTTATACTAAGGAAAGTCGTTACTTGCTAGACCCTAATGGAGCTAGTACACTCTACTTCCAAGGCTATAAACGCGCAATGGGGTATAAGAAAATTATAGAATATAATACAGACCCAGCTACCCAAGAACTGATGAAGGACTATGGGAAAAATGCTAACCAGATAGCGGCTGCCCGAGTAATGCTTGCTTATACTTTCAGCATTATGGTGCAATCCTTCGGAGATATTCCTTATTATTCTTATGGAGATAGCCAAAATCCAAACTTCCAAGCACTCCAAACGGACAAATATGTAACGCCTGCCTATGCTTCTCAGAAAGAAATTTACTATGATTTGCTTAAGGAACTGGAAGCAGCTATTGCTCAGATAGACGTTACAGATACCCGTGTGTTCTCTGAAGGAGATTTCTTGTTCAGAACCCCTCAGAAGTTGAAAAAATTTGCGTATTCCTTACGTTTGCGTATTGCTAACCACTTGAAAGGAGCTACTGCAGCGGTGTTGGGAACAGAATTGAAGCAGAAAGTAACAGATATCATTGCCCATTATGCTTCTTCCAATGAGGGTGAACTTCTTGGGGAAGGAGATAGCATAGAGCTTTCTTTTGAGAATAACTACACTTTCCCTGCTCCTGCATATTATGATTATTTTATAGGAAACCGTGTGGATTATCTGCCTTCCTCTAATTTTGTTAAGCTTTTGGCTGGAAATAATAAAAAAGCGCAGAACAGAGGCTTGAGCTATGGAGTAGACCCTCGTATGGAGAAATATTTTGCTACAAAAAATCTAGATAAATGGGATATCTACTATGGTTATACCTTAAATGATTTACAGCCTATAGATACCACCAAGTATGTAGGAATGCCCTATGGAATGCAAGAATCAGATGTATCAGCTCAATACAAAGGAGGTGAAGCCGTTTCTTTCTTCTCTAAAGAAATATTGAGCTCTTCTGCTAAGGAAGTGCTAATGGACTATAGTGAAGTATGCTTTATTCTTTCTGAAATCAGGAATTGGAATAACGACTTCTACAAAGCAGGAGTAAAGGCTTCCTTGGAAAGATGGGGAGTGCCAGAAGCTAAAAAGACAGCTTTCCTTGCCAGCCTTCCCGCTGCTAATGAGGAAAACGTACTTACTCAAAAGTATATCTCTCTCTTCAGAGACCCAGATGAAGCGTGGGTTGAGTATCGCCGTACAGGCTATCCTAAAACCTTACTTACATTAGGAGAAAGAGTAAGAGCCAACTTACCTGCCACAAATCCTTATGTATATCAATTCAGGAAAGATCCTTCTGCTACTGATGTAACAGGTATTCCTGACCGAATGAACTATCCTGATACCTATACAGGAGTGAATAAGGATAGCTATATTCAGGCACTCAATAATATGCAGAATCCTCAGGACTTGAGGTCTAAACGATTGATTTTTGCTACTCGTCCGTAAGAAAGTTCCGAGTAACTAATAACAAAAAAAGGAGCCTATAATTGGGCTCCTTTTTTCTCTTTATAATATATTGAATTTAGCAATTTTCTATCGGGAATAGTTAGGAGCTTCCTTAGTGATAGTAACATTGTGAGGATGGCTTTCTGCAATACCACTGGTGGTAATACGGACAAATTTTCCGGTTTCTTTCAGGGTAGCAATATCCTTAGCTCCACAGTAACCCATACCTGCACGTAAGCCCCCAATGAACTGGTGCATACTTTCTTGTAATTCTCCTTTGTAAGGTACTCTCCCTACAATTCCTTCTGGAACAAGTTTCTTGATGTCATCTTCTACATCTTGGAAATAACGATCTTTGCTTCCGTGTTGCATAGCCTCAACCGATCCCATACCACGGTAAGACTTGAACTTTCTTCCTTCAAAAATAATGGTTTCTCCAGGGGATTCCTTGATACCAGCAAGGAGAGAGCCTAGCATTACACAGTCCGCACCTGCAGCAATAGCTTTCACAATATCTCCTGTATAGCGGATTCCTCCATCGGCAATCACAGGAATTTGGATTCCATTAGCCTTGAGAGCTGCAGCTACCTGCATCACAGCTGAGAGTTGCGGATATCCTACTCCAGCTACTACACGAGTAGTACAGATAGAACCAGGTCCTATACCTACTTTTACCGCATCAGCTCCCGCTTGGGCTAGATAAAGAGCCGCTTCAGCAGTAGCGATATTTCCTACTACTACGTCTAGATCAGGGAAATGTTCTTTTACTTTCTTGAGAACAGAAACCACGCCACGAGTATGTCCGTGAGCGGTATCAATCACTACGGCATCTACCCCTGCTTGTACAAGTGCGCCAGCACGCTCTACAGCATCTACAGTAACTCCTAAAGCAGCGGCTACCCTAAGGCGACCTATGCTGTCTTTATTAGAAACAGACTTGCTCTGTAGGTTCGCGATATCACGGAAAGTAATGAGCCCTACTAGCTTGTTATCTTTATTCACTACAGGGAGCTTTTCTATCTTGTTGCGTTCTAGTATTTTCTCAGCTTCCTGCATAGAGATTCCTTCAGGGGCGGTGATCAGGTATTGGCTGGTCATAATTTCGGTAATAGGACGCTTATTATCACGCTCAAAACGCAAATCTCGATTTGTTACAATTCCCTTGAGAATTCCTTGAGAATCCACAATAGGAATCCCTCCAATGCTGTGTTCTTTCATACATAATTTGGCATCTCCTACGGTGGAGGAGAGAGAGAGGGTTACAGGATCGATGATCATTCCACTTTCAGCACGCTTTACCTTACGTACTTGTTGGGCTTGTTCTTCTATTGTCATATTCTTGTGGAGTACTCCGATACCTCCTTCACGAGCGATTGCAATTGCCATTGCCGATTCGGTTACAGTATCCATTGCTGCCGAGACAATAGGGACATTCAAAGGGATATTCCTACTGAAGAAGGACTGGATGGATACCTCTCTGGGTAACACTTCAGAGTATTGAGGAACGAGTAGTACATCATCATAGGTAAGTCCTTCACTAATAATTTTTGGGTTGTCGGGATTCATAAAATGATACGTTTGGAATTAAAGCTACAAAGTTACATTTAAAAAATGAAACAGCTTTGTTTTTTAACAAAAAGTTTTTGTTCTTAATTTCCGTTTCTTTTTTATCAAGATTTTTTCATAATATACTTTATGAGTCACAGTTTGTCTTTGAATAAATTTCTTTGAAAAATCAATAAAAAATATTACTTTTACACTCGATAAATGAATATGTGTATTTCATTAAAAATTAGTTTGATAAATTAATTCAACTAGCAAGTTAGATTAATTAATATTTAGTTTTTAAATGAATAAGTTTGAAAGTAGTATGTCTAAGATAAAAGAATTTCTGTCTAATTGTCTGAAGAGAATAGATATTCAGATTTTTGTGTTTCTGTTTTTTCTCATAACGACCTTTGTAGTAAGCTTTTTTCGTATAGGGGAGAATAGATTTATAGATGAGCTATATAAAACCTTGTGTAGGCTCTATTTTTCTCTATGTTTATTTTATCCAATAATCTATATAGTAACTCTTATTCTTGTAAAGAAGAAATATATTAAAAAACTTATCCTATTTCTTTTGTATTTGCTAACTTTTTATATTTCATTCTTAATATTATATTTAATTCAACAAATTTATTTTTAAGTAGATAATCTTCTATTTGATAATCTGTATAAGCACTATCCCATAAAGTTTTGCCTCTGATGGAAGAATCTCTGCAATCTTACTCTAAGGCTTTCACATCTGCCGTTTTTCCTACGGTAAAAAGAAATGCAATTGGTATGCCTTTTTTTATTTTTTAACTAACTGAAAATCAATGATGTAAAATAATTTCGTATACTTGTTGTGTAGCCTCTTATATTGCTTTCCTTTTGCAATTTTACTTCTGTTAATACGATTTAGACAAATAGGCACAGGAATCGAATCTATGATATAGTTCATTTCACAAGTAATCTCTTTATAAAAAGAGGCTACTATATGAAATAATTCATAAAGTATATTTTCTAGATTTTGTGAGTATCTATTAAACTTACTTTTTTTCTAAGAAATTGGTAGCAGTTATAAATGTTGTTGTAATAATCTCGTTATCAGATACTTTTCTGCGAGTATCTTCTAAATTTTTAATTTCTTTTAAAATATCATCGATAATACAAAAAATTGATGTAATTTTGTCTTTGTAGGGAGATTTGGGTTGTTTTACTTTTTTGAACTTTTTCAACTAGCAATTTAAATTATTTAGTAATATTGAAAGAATAGCAGAAGAACTGGTACAAGCCCTATTGTATAATATTGAAAAGTATTTTTAATGATGAAAGTAATTTTATTAATATTATTGTCTATTTTATTTGGCTGTCATTTTAGAAAAACAAGTCCTAAAACACAAAGGGAAAATATAAAAAATGACACAATCTATGATGGGAATGAGTGGGAAGTAAAACCTATTGAAATAGATACATTAATTATTCGTGGGAAAGATACTGCCATAGTTAATCGGTTAGAAACTTATGGTTATAAAGATGATAACTCTATATATTATACATATTTGGGTTATTACAAAAAAGATATTGATCCTGAAACTCCTGATTACAAGTATATAATTCCCGTACAAAAATATATTTATAGAAAAGGTAAACTTGTATACGAAAGTTTTCATTTTTCAGCAAAAGACAGTATGATTTATGGGAGAAACATAGAACAATGTGATGAATTAGAAATTCGTTATGATGAAAAAGGGAATATTATACGAAGATCTTGTAATGGTTTGGTTTCAAATGAAGATATTAATACAGGTTTTGCTGTAGGAACGGCTTATGTTTATAAAGATAATAAGTTTGTAAAAGAACTTTATTTCCATAATGCTAAGAGAGGTGATGATTATATCCTCCATAAGATATATGATGGCAAAGGAGGGTATAAGGAAATCTATACCAATAACTATATGCTATATGAGAGTGATAGCGTTACTCTTTCTCCTAAAGAAATAAAAAGACGTATAAGGACTAAAATAAGATGAGAGTATTTTTAATTTTAATAGGTATTTTGCTTTTTTCTTGCCAAGAGAGAAGGGCAAAATTAAATTTTACTGAAAGTAAAAGAACAACAGTTAATGATTCTTTGCCTCTTTTAAAAGACTTTCTACTTCTTGAAGATAGATTTCTACAAAAAGATCTCTTCAAAAAAATAGATTCAATATCTGCTATTCATTATCCAAAGCATAAAAAGAAGGACATTGTGAATATAACCCCTAAGATATTAAATAGATACTTATACGATATCAATCAAGTAGATTTGAAAGATAGTATTCCCTCTTATGATATAACTAAAAAAGAATACCATCATAAAATGATCCATAGTGAGATGCAAAAATATAAGACTTCTGATTATGAAAACATTATTTATATAGAATCTTATCCTAACAAGAGTTTTCGACTGGTTGTCAATTATTCGTATACTGTTGAGTTTGAAAAAGGAGAGGAGCCTATTAACGTAGAATCCTCAATATCGTATTCTTTCAAAATAATTAATAAAAAGATAGTAGCATTTGATATGCAAGAATCGGGATAGGAGAGTTTTGGTTAATGAATGGAAGTAATGGGGGGGTGATTGATCGGGTGGTGGGTGTTATTTGCATTTTGCTTTGCTTTTTTACTTTTTGAACTTTTCAACTAGCAAGTTGGGTCAAGATAATTTTCTAATAATAAAAGAAATGTTGGGAAAGTTTATTCATTTGATAAAAAATTGGACATTGGTTGTCTCTATGGGGATAGGGGCAGGGGTATATTTGTTATTCTATTACCTGCCCGTACTTGATCCTATTTCTGTTAGGCTAGCACCTATATTTGATAGTATTCTTCCTCTGTTTATGTTCTTGATTCTTTATGTTACTTTCTGTAAGGTCGATTTTAGAAAATTAGCTTTGGTGAAGTGGCATTTTTGGACGGCTGTTTTTCAGTCATTTTTTGTAGCGATTATTGTAGGAGGGATTCTTATTTTTCAGATAGAAGGAACTACCCTGATTCTTCTGGAGAGTGTTCTCGCCTGTATTATAGGTCCCTGTGCTGCTGCGGCAGCGGTGGTTACCCTCAAGCTAGGAGGCAATCTAGAACAGATGACCACTTACACCTTTCTTTCAAATCTTCTCTGTGCATTGCTGATTCCTATTTGTTTTCCTCTGATAGAACCCACCTCAGGAATGACTTTTTGGAGTGCTTTTCTATTGATACTGAATAAGGTATGCTTAGTGTTGGTGGTGCCAATGATATTGGCACTGCTTACCAAGCGCCTGCCACCACTTCGTAAGTTCTATCAATGGCTCATACATGTTCCTGATTTATCCTTTTACCTTTGGGGGTGTTCACTAATGATTGTGACAGGGACTACCCTAAAAAATATTTTTCACGCTACTTCAGGAATAGGATTTTTGCTTTTAATTGCTTTTTCAGGCTTGTTATTGTGTCTGTTACAATATGCTGTAGGATGGCTTATAGGACGTTTTTTTGGGGCTTCTATTGAGTCTGGTCAGGCATTGGGGCAGAAGAACACTGCCTTTGCAATTTGGATAGCGGCTAACTATCTACATCCACTTTCTACAGTGGGACCAGGCTGTTATATTCTTTGGCAAAATATTATCAATTCTGTAGAAATCTGGCGCAAGGGCAAGTACAGTGCTTAGTTGTAGAATTGTAGAAGTCCTCTTATATATTATTTCCTAAAAACATTCGCTTATTGAAAAATAAGTTGTACTTTTGTCCTCTTAAAAAAGAGCATAATGAGAGCAAGTAGGATTCTATATTTTATAAGTATTATTTTTAGTTCTTTTCCCTTGCAAGCACAGGAAGAAGAAGATATCCCTTTTTTCCTGATAGAGAAACACCCTTATTACGTACAAACAGATACAA
>NZ_CAURLX010000034.1:0-25163 GCF_963525585.1 uncultured Capnocytophaga sp.
GAAAAACTACTAAAAGACGGCTTTGCTTACGAAAGCAATGGTTCTGTATACTTTGATGTACTTGAATACAACAAACGAGGGCTCAACTATGGAGAACTTTCTCGTCGTAATATAGAAGAACTCTTTGCTAATACTCGAGATTTAGATGGGCAAGGAGAAAAACGCAATCCTCAGGACTTTGCGCTTTGGAAAAAGGCTTCTCCAGCTCATATTATGCGCTGGGTATCGCCTTGGGGTGATGGTTTTCCTGGTTGGCACTTAGAATGTACCGTGATGAGTACTAAATATCTTGGCAATCAGTTTGATATTCACGGAGGAGGTATGGATTTGAAGTTTCCACACCACGAATGTGAAATTGCACAAGGGAAAGCAGGACACGGAGAAAGTCCCGTTCGTTATTGGATGCACGCTAATATGCTCACTATGAATGGACAACGTATGAGTAAATCTACTGGTAATTATATATTACCAATGCAACTCATCAGTGGAGAGAATACTTTCTTTGAAAAACCTTTTGCTCCTGCTGTGATACGCTTTTGCTTTATGCAAGCCCACTACCGCAGTGTACTTGACATTTCTAATGAGGCAATGCTTGCTGCTGAAAAAGGCTTCTCAAGGCTTCTGGAAGCATTGAAGATTTTGAATGAAATCAATACTGAAATAGAGCATCCTACTTCTCTCCCTATAGCCGAATGGAAGGAAAAATGCTACAATGCACTATTGGATGATTTTAATTCGCCTATACTTATCGCTCATCTTTTCGAAGCAGTGAAATGGATTTTCCAAGTGAAAAATGGAGAAGAAAAAATATCCATCAATGAACTTCTCGAATTGAAAACTCTGATGAATACCTTTGTTTTCGATGTTCTAGGCTTACGAAATGAAGAACAAGCGACAGGAAATAATGACAAACTTGACGGTGTGATTCAGCTCCTTATCAATATGCGAATGGAAGCTCGTGCTAATAAAGATTGGGCACTTTCTGACAAGATTAGAGATGAACTTTTTGCAATGGGTATCCAACTCAAAGACGGCAAAGATGGTACCAGTTATAGTCTAAATTAACAGAAAGGAATTCAAAGGAGAACAAAAATCTATTATAATTATGAATTATAATAGATTTTTGTCATTAATAAACTAACCATTCATTGTTGCTAGAAACTCCTCATTATTACGAGTTTGCTTAATTTGCTTTTCCATAAATTCCATCGCTTCCACAGGATTCATCTCTGATAAATATTTACGAACAATCCACATTCTTTGTAAAGTGGCTTCTTCTTGAAGCAAATCATCACGCCTTGTCGAAGAATCAATCAGGTCTATAGCAGGGAAAATACGCTTATTAGCAATACGTCTATCTAACTGTAGCTCCATATTTCCTGTTCCCTTGAATTCTTCAAAAATCACATCATCCATCTTAGAACCTGTATCTGTAAGAGCTGTAGCAATAATAGAAAGAGAACCACCTCCTGCTATATTTCTAGCTGCACCGAAGAATCGCTTAGGGCGGTGTAAGGCGTTTGCATCAAGCCCCCCTGAGAGTACCTTCCCTGAAGAAGGTTGTACTGTATTATAGGCACGTGCCAAACGCGTAATAGAATCCAGAAGAATTACTACATCGTGCCCACATTCCACCAAACGTTTAGCTTTTTCGAGAACAATATTAGCTATTTTCACATGCTCGGTAGCTTCTTTATCGAAGGTAGAAGAAATAATCTCTCCTTTTACACTTTGTTGCATATCCGTTACCTCCTCAGGACGCTCATCTATCAATAATACCATCAGATAAACCTCTGGATGATTAATAGAAATGGCGTTAGCTATATCCTTGAGTAGTGTAGTTTTCCCTGTTTTAGGTTGAGCCACAATCATTCCTCTTTGTCCTTTTCCAATAGGTGCAAAAAGGTCTATAATTCTTGTAGAAACAGAACTTCTTTTCCCTGAAAGAGAAAATTTTTCATTAGGAAATATAGGTGTAAGATTATCAAAAGAAACTCTATCACGTACTGATTGAGGATCACATCCATTGATTTTTAGCACTTTTATCAAAGGAAAATATTTTTCTCCTTCTTTAGGAGGGCGTACTGTTCCTAACACAGTGTCTCCTGTACGAAGTCCAAAAAGACGAATTTGAGAAGGTGATACATAAATATCATCTGGTGAGGCTAAATAATTATAGTCTGAGGAACGAAGAAATCCATAGTTATCCGAAAGCAACTCAAATACCCCTTCACACTCTACAATTCCCTCAAATTCAAAATCTGGAGAGCGATAACGATTTTTCTTTTCCTTATCATAATTTTCATTATTTGTATTCTTCGGAGTATTATTTGAGGGAACAGAAGAAGCTTGTACCATTTCTGAAGAGGAACTTTTAGGTTTAGAAACAACTTCTGTCTTGGGAAGAAGTGTAGATGTTTTTTCGGCCTCTTTTCTCTCTTGTTTTTGAAAATTATCCCCTTTTTTATCCTTAGTAATTGGTGCTTTTTGTGCTTTTGAAGAATGGGTATTATTGGTATCTACTGAATTTTCTTTTATCAAGGTTTCCTTTTCCTTAGATTGGGATTTTTGATCTGTAGGATTACCTTTTTTAACTTTGTTTTTTGGAGTAGGATGAGTTTTTTCAGGATTTGGAGAAGTTTTTTTGTCCTTTTTCTCTATTTTTTCTATTTTTTCTTGTTTGTCAATAGAATTAGTTAGCTCTTTTTTATCTTTAAGTAGCTCTTTTTTTACCACCAATGAAGGATTTTCTGCTTGAAAATCTATTATACGATAAATAAGCTCTTCCTTTTTAAGAGTTTTAATTTTTTTGATTCCTAAAGATTGAGCAATCTCCTGCAAATCAAGGAGTTTTTTCTCCTTTAAATCAGAAATTTCAAACATATATTATTAGTGAATTAATACGTAAGTTTAATTAAGAAAGTTGTTTATAAGCATATAGTTTTTTTCCCAAACAGGAAAAAACCAGTAATCAAAGAGATTTTGAGAGAAAAATGTTGGGAATTAATTATAAGAACTCTTTCAGCCTCTATAAAAATATAATATCACACAAAAGAGGTTCAATTTTAAAGTGCAAAAATACGATTTTTTTTCAAATAAAAAAATGTTTTATATAAAAAATATTTTTCATAACTTTGCGCTTTAAAAATAAAAGATGATTCAGCGAATTCAAACCCTTTATCTATTGGTAGTAGTAATTATAGCTGGAATTGGGCTATTTTGGAATTTTGGAGATACCTTCTCTTTGATAATTTTAGTAGGGGTTATCTTACTATCTTTTATAAGTATTTTTAGCTTTAGAAAAAGACAAAATCAATTTGTTATTAATAGAATCAACATTTTGTGTAACCTTATTTTACTAGGTGTATTTTCGTGGAGGATGCTACATTCATCTGGAGAAAGCTTGCTTTCTGAGAAAGGTGTTCAGCTCGTAGTTCCCATCATTTCTATCGTATTTTTGTATTTAGCAAATCTTGCTATTCACAGGGACGAAGAATTGGTAAAATCAGCAGACCGATTACGATAATACAGAGTAACTTTGTGTGTATTTCGAATCCTACTTTTCTTAGGAAGAGTGGGATTTGTTATTAATTTCTACTTTATGAAATATATTTTTACAAATTAATTTTTCTTTCCTACGAAAACTTTGTAAATTTGCAGAAAATTTCTATAAAAATGACCCCTTTATTTATAAGCTCTCCCGAATTATTTTTTATACTTTTTGTGGCTGTCCTTTTATTTGGAACCGATAAAATTCCAGAGATAGCACGCTCTTTTGGGAAAGGAATGCGACAATTGAAAGATGCTACTTCTGAAATTAAAAACGAAATCAATAAAAGTGTAGAAAATACAGGTATTGATACTTCGGTTATTAATGAAGTAAAAGATGAAATAGAAAAAGCAAAAGAAGGATTGGAAGACCCTTTCGGAAGTATTAAACGAAGCAAATAAAAATTTAAATTATTTGATCTTTAGGAATCCTTTTTTAATTAATTCCATTTTATTATAACCTATTCTTAGACAAATTCCCTAGATACATATGGCTAAAGCAAATAAAGAAACCCCTCTAATGAAACAATATAATCAGATAAAATCAAAATATCCTGATGCCTTATTGCTTTTTAGAGTAGGTGATTTCTATGAAACTTTTAAAGAAGATGCTATCAAAACCTCTCAGGTATTGGGAATTGTCCTAACCAATAGAAATAATGGTGGAGAACAAACGGAATTAGCTGGGTTTCCTCATCATTCCCTTAATAGTTACCTTCCAAAACTTGTAAAGGCAGGATTCCGTGTGGCTATTTGTGATCAATTAGAGGACCCAAAACTTACTAAAACCATTGTAAAACGGGGTGTTACTGAGCTCGTAACCCCAGGGGTTACTCTAAATGATGAAATTCTACAAGCTAATAAAAATAATTTTTTAGCCTCTGTATGGATAGATTCTCCTCGTAATGGAATTGCTTTTTTAGATATCTCAACTGGAGAATATTATGTATCAGAAGGAGATAACCCCTATATAGATAAGCTTTTGCAAAACTTTCAGCCCAATGAAGTACTTATTTCCAAAAAGCAGAAAAAGAATTTTGAAGAACTCTTTGGGAATCATTTTCATTGCTTTGGATTAGAGGATTGGGTATATAAGAAAGATTTTGCCAATGATATCCTTACCAAGCAGTTCCAGACCAGTTCGCTTAAAGGATTCGCTATAGATGACCTTCCTAATGGAATTATTGGGGCTGGAGCTATTCTTCATTACCTTTCAGAAACTCAACATCATCAATTACAACATATTACTGCTATCAAACCGATAGCCAATGACCAATATGTTTGGATGGACAAATTCACTGTAAGAAATCTTGAAATCTATGGAGGACAAAACGCCCAATCTGTAAGCTTATTGGATATTATTGATAAAACCCTTTCTCCTATGGGGAGCCGAACCCTTAGGCGTTGGCTAGCACTTCCTCTAACAAATCTTGAGAGGATTCAAAGAAGACATCAAATAGTTTCTTATTTTTTTGAAAACACCGAAATTCAAGAAAATACAAGAGGGCACCTCAAAAAAATAAACGATCTAGAACGCTTAGTTTCCAAAGTAGCCACTCAGAAAATTACTCCTCGTGAAGTTATCTATTTGAAAAATTCTCTACGAGCTATAATCCCCATAAAATCTTCTTTGATAAATAGTGAAAATGAGCCCTTAAAAGCTTTAATTTCAAAAATTTATGATTTGCAAGAGCTTTGTGACAAAATAGAGCAAATACTTAACGAAGAAGCTCCTGTAAATATTCTAAAAGGAAATACAATAAAAGATAGTTTTTCTAATGAACTATATGAACTTAGGAATTTATCCGAATCTGGGAAAAATTATCTCGATCAGATGCTTGAGAGAGAAATCAAAAATACAAATATTTCTTCCCTAAAAATAGACAATAATAACGTTTTTGGATACTATTTTGAAGTCCGTAATGTACACAAAGACAAAGTTCCCGAAAATTGGATTCGTAAGCAGACTCTTGTTAATGCTGAACGATATATCACTGAAGAACTGAAGGAATATGAAGAAAAAATCACTCACGCACAGGAGAGAATTACCTCTCTAGAACAAGAGCTTTTCTCTAATCTTATTCAGGATATTATTCTGTATATCCCTCAGATACAACAAACGGCTACTATTATAGGAGAGATTGATACACTTTGTGCCTTTTCTACCTTAGCTTTGGAGAATCGTTATACTTGCCCAAAGCTGGACAATTCTTACATTATCAACCTAAAGAATGCTAGGCATCCTGTCATAGAAAAACAACTCCCTCCCACTCAACCTTATGTTGCCAATGATATTTTTCTGGATAATGATACGCAACAAATTATGATGATTACAGGTCCCAATATGAGTGGTAAGTCAGCCTTACTTAGGCAGGTAGCTCTTATTGTCCTTTTAGCTCAGATAGGGAGTTTTGTACCTGCTGATGAAGCTCAAATAGGGATTATTGATAAAATCTTCACCAGAGTAGGTGCTAGTGATAATATATCACAAGGAGAATCTACCTTTATGGTAGAAATGAATGAAACAGCCCTTATTCTTAACAATTTATCACAAAGAAGCCTTATCTTACTCGATGAAATAGGTAGAGGAACTAGTACTTATGATGGTATTTCTATTGCTTGGGCTATTGCTGAATACTTACACGAACATCCTACTCACGCAAAAACCTTATTTGCTACCCATTATCACGAATTGAATGAGATGCAGAATGAGTTCATTCGTATAAAAAATTTCTCTGTCTCTGTCAAGGAAGTAAAAGGAAGTATTTTGTTCTTAAGAAAACTCATAGAAGGAGGCAGCGAACATAGTTTTGGTATTCACGTTGCTAAAATGGCAGGAATGCCCCAATATGTAATAGAAAAAGCCAATAGTGTTCTAAAAAAATTAGAAAAATCCCATCAATTAGAAACAAATAAAGAACATTTGTCTTCTAAAGATAAAGAAGGGATACAACTAAGCTTTTTCCAACTAGATGACCCTCTATTACAGAACATCAAAGAACAAATAATGAATACTCAGATTGACAACCTAACCCCAATAGAAGCTCTAATGAAGTTAAACAATATAAAAAGAATGCTAGAAGGGAAAAAATAAAAGAAAATTTATTTAGGATAAGCAATTCTTAGATGATATATATTAAATAGTTTCTCTTTAAGGACTTTTTTAATCTTTTCAATATCCTTAAAAGTAATATCTGCATTAAGAAATTGTTTTTCTTCTATTTGTTTTCTAATAATATTTTCTACTAGAAGAGAAATAGCTTCTGTATCTGGATTTACAAGGCTTTTTGAAGCTGCCTCTACAGAATCTGACATCATCAAGATTGCTGTTTCCTTAGAAAAAGGAATAGGTCCTGAATAACGAAAATCCTCCTCTGAAAAAGGCTCTCCTGAGTCCAGCTGTTTTTTATAGAAATAATAAATAAGACTATTCCCGTGATGAGTACGAATAAAATCAATAATACGATCTGGAATATTATTCTGACGTGCTAGTTCTATACCATCTATTACGTGATTCTTAATAATCTTAGCGCTTTCTATCGGAGTTAATTCATCGTGAGGATTTACTGAAGTTTTTTGATTTTCAGTGAAATAAAGAGGATTTTTCATCTTTCCTATATCGTGATAAAGAGCCCCCACCCTTACAAGCATTGCATTGGCTCCGATAGCTAATGCACTAGCTTCAGCTAAATTAGATACTTGTAAGGAATGCTGAAATGACCCTGGTGCTTTCTCGGCAAGTTCTCTTAAGAGCTTATTATGAGTATCCGAAAGTTCCAGTAAAGAAACATTAGAAACTAATCCAAATATCTTTTCATAGAGATATGTAAGTGGTTGTACGAAAAGAATAAGGAATCCATTAAGTATAAAAAGCCCTATAGTAGGGTAATGGATATTATCCAAAGTTCCTGTAGCTATCATCAAGTGACAAAGATAGGTAATAATATAAGCAATCACTATATATGTGATAACTAAGAATAGATTAATTCTATAATGCAGTCCCTTTGTATCAACCAAAAGAGTTCCTGCTACAATCGCATTCGTGTAGATATATTGAAAACTATTAGGAACTATGAATCCTATAAGAATAAGAGTTATTATATACAAAAACATTCCCAACCGTAAGTCAAAGAACGCTTTCATTACCAAAGGAAATACGCAAATAGGTAATGCTGAGATATAATCTACATTCACTGAAGCCGTCCAAGATACAGCCCCAACAAAAAGAAGTATTGTAACAAAAATAAGGGTTACAATATTATTATTAGCAAACATTTCTCCCTTAAAATGATAAAGATACAGTAGCACCATACTCACCAGCATAGCCACCACCAATATGTATCCTATAAGAGAGATAATTGTTATATTATCAGAGCTATTAAGTGTATATTCTTTCTGTAAAGAAGTGAGCATAATTAGCTTATCCCCTGTTACTAGTTGCCCTTTCTCAATAATAAGTTGTCCTTTTTTGATTAATCCATAAGAATGAACTATTTTCTTAAGATTTTCATCAAGTGCTTTTTGAGTAAAATATTCATTGACAAAAATATTAGGTAGCATTACCTCCGAAAAGATGGCATAATAAGTGTCAATATATTCTACAAAAGGCTTCTCTTTAAAGAAAGAATAAAGTGATTCTTTTAATTGATTAAGAAAGAAAAAATCAGTTGAAGAAAATACAGATACCTCATTACCCTCCACCAATGAAACTTCCTTATCTGTAATTTCCTGAGAAGAATAAAAAGCTCCATTACGATAGGCTTTCTTTAGGAATTCTTCTCCTTTTTGTAGTAATTTTTCTTGTTGAGCTGAATCTACTGAAGCAAAGTAAGAAAGGGCTTTTTGGTAATAATTCTTTTTAACAGAAACTATTACTGTTGTATCTTTAAAAAAATAAGTTATTGATTGATCCTCTACAAATTGTCTTTCCTTAGCAATCTCTTCTTTAGTTTTTTTCAGTGTAAAATCAAAAGGAGCATACAAAGAAGGGTGTAACCAAGGCTTTCCTGCCTGAAATTCATATGAAAATTTATTTTCCTTAGGCAAAAGAAAAACAATAACAGCCATTACTATTATAGCAAGAAGAAACTTGTATAACAAATTCTGTTTTGCATATAATTTATACCAAAAATACTTTATTTTCATAGAATTTAGAATAAAAATAGAACTAATCTCTTCGTAAAGGTAAGGTAGAACATCTCAAAAGACCTTCTTGCTTGGATATTTCGGAATAAGGTATTTCCTCTACAACAAAGCCATTATCCCTAAGCCATTGGTTAAGCCGAACAAAATTTCGCTCAGAAACAACCACATTAGGTGATATAGAGAATATATTACTAAACATATGATACATCTCCTCTCTCTCTATATGAAATAGATTTTCTTTTCCAAAGAGTTCTACCAGATATTCATAATCCTTTTCATTACGAAATCCCCCTTTGTAAATAATCCCTTTGTTAGTACCTACAGGCTGAAAACAACAGTCCAAATGAAGTGCATTATCACGAGGTTCTTTATTGGATTTTACGAGGTCAAATTCTTTTACTATTTTATTGGGAAATAGCTCTTTGATAAAATTCACTCCAGCCATATTAGTTCTTGCTGTCTTGTAGTGTGTGTAATCTTCCCCTTTGTAAGTACCTATAAATATGTGGTCATTCCAAGGCATTACATCTCCTCCTTCTATATGTACCTCTGTAGGAGGAACTATATATTGGGAGGAAGGTATCTGCTCCACAATATACTCAATAGCCTGGAATTCATTCTCTCGTTCCGGAAGAATATTTGCCTTAATAAATTTAGAGTCAATTACAAAACCAATATCCCGTGTAAAAATCTGATTACAGTCCTTTATAATCTCAGGTCTGTAAACCTCTACTCCATACTTCTTAAGTACTTGTTCAAAAGCCTCCATCTCCAAGACCATATCTTTTTCCAAAGGATATGTACCCTTAAGTATATGCTCTAGGGATTTGGGATCATATGCTTCTTCAGCTGTAGGAGTAGCTCCATTACTCTGTGCTGTACCTAAAATAACTGCTCGTAGGCGATTCGTTTCATTTTTAACTTCTACTATCATTGGAGTCAATATTTTTTGCAAAGATAGCAAAAATATATGACTTGTCCATTGAATTATTTTATTTGGTAAAAAAAAGAAAAAATTATAACTTTGCCAACGTAAACAATAAATTTCAATTCAATGAAAAAACATATTACATTATTCCTTTTACTTATCACTTCTACAATAAGTATAGCTCAAGTAACTGTAGGGGTAAAAGTAAACAATCCTCTTCTTTATGGTTCTTCTATTTCTCCCTTATATGATAAAGAAGGAAAAAAATTAGATACTTATGGGAATTGGGGCTTTTTTAATTCAGGAGCCTTCGCACGTATTCCATTAAAAAAGAAACATTGGGTACTACAGACTGAACTTCTATACAAAAATGAGGGCACACATATTCGTTATGATGAGACTTTTGAAAATAGAAGGCATTTTTCTTTTGAATATATAGATACTCCTTGCCTGCTACAATGGGAAGGTAAGCGAATGTTCAGGGGATACCTACAAGCAGGATTTTCTCTCAAATTCCTAACCAAAGCTTCCTATATAAGAGGCTCATATGACAGCCTTGAAGAAAACATAACCCAACACTTTAACCGATTTGTACTTACTGGACAGATAGGAGGAGGGGTACTTTGGGACATCAAGCGAGTGATAATCACTACTGATATGCGTATGTCTTGGAACCTTACCCCCATCACAGGACATCGTGTTCGTGGGGTAGATTTTGGTGAAAGTACTGGCTTTTCACTTAATACGATTTCCTTAGGAGTAGGTTATAAACTAGGGCATAGGAAAGAAGAAAAAAAAGAAGAGCAATGAAGCAATACGAACAAGTAATCAAAGTTATGGAAGAAAATGGTGGTTGGACAACCCTTGGCTTTCTCTATCATAAGGTAAATACATCCCTTTGGAAAACCAAAACACCCTTTGCCACTATAAGGAGAATTGTTCAGGACGAGCGTTTTTTCTTCAAAATAAAAGTAGGATTATGGGCACTAAAAAGCCATAAAAAACTGCTTTTAGAAAAATTCGAATTGAACATCTCCAAGGAGAAAGAACAAGATTTTTCCCATTCCTATTTTCAAGGATTGCTTGTAGAGATTGGAAATATCAGAGGATATAACACCTATATCCCCCCACAGGATAAGAATAAATTATTCCTTGACAGAAAATTGGGTCGTATAGCTTCTCTAAATCATATATTAGATTTTACCTATCCTCAAGTAATCAAAAGAGCCAAAACTATAGATGTAATTTGGTTCAATCAACGGAATTTTCCTTATGCCTTTTTTGAGGTAGAATATACTACAGATATACAAAATTCACTCCTAAAATTCAATGATTTACAAGATTTTTACAGTAAGTTCTACATCCTTAGTGCAATAGAAAGAAAACGAGAGTTCGAACAAAAAATAACCTATACTTCTTTTAAGGATATAAGAGATAGAGTCTCTTTTATTGATTATGAGTTTGTAGTAAACCTACATACCAAGAGTTTTGAGCTACTGAAAATAGGACAATTATAAAAAACTTAAACAATAATATAAATGGAACCGATAGATTTTAACAAACCCATTACTGAATACGGAGAAGACAATATACAAACCCTTGAGTGGCAGGAGCATGTACGTATGCGCCCCGGTATGTACATAGGTAAGCTCGGCGATGGCTCCTCAGCTGATGATGGAATTTATATCCTACTGAAGGAGGTGATTGATAACTCAATAGACGAGTTTGTCATGGGGGCAGGCAAACAGATAGAGGTACGTATAGAGGACAATAAAGTTTCTGTACGTGATTTTGGGCGTGGGATCCCCTTAGGAAAAGTGGTAGATGTAGTCTCCAAGATGAATACAGGAGGAAAATATGATTCTCGTGCCTTCAAAAAATCGGTAGGGCTTAATGGAGTAGGTACCAAAGCTGTCAATGCCCTTTCATCCTACTTCTATGTGGCTTCTGTGCGTGATGGACAAAAGAAAAGTGCGTCCTTCTCCTTAGGAGTCCTACAGGAAGAATCTCCCTTGGAAGCCTCTAATGAGAAACGAGGTACATTGGTGGAATTTGTCCCCGATGGAACTATCTTTAAGAACTACAAATTCCGTTCGGAATATGTGGTAAGAATGCTTAGGAACTATACCTACCTCAACCCAGGACTTACTATTGTATATAATGGAGAAAAATTTTTCTCTGAGAATGGGTTAAAAGACTTACTTATAGAAGACAATAATGAAGAAGATTTTGCCTATCCCATCATCCATTTAAGAGGAGATGATATAGAAATAGCCCTTACCCACAGCCAAAGCCAATATAGTGAACAGTATTACTCTTTTGTCAATGGACAAAATACCACCCAAGGAGGAACACACCTCAATGCCTATCGTGAAGCTATAGTAAACACCTTGCGTAACTATTATAACAAACCTTATGATGCTTCTGATATTCGTAAATCGATCATTGGAGCCATTTCTATCAAGGTAATGGAACCCGTTTTCGAGAGCCAAACTAAAACCAAATTAGGCTCTACTGAAATGGGTGACGGGCTCCCTACAGTACGTACTTATATTACTAATTTTGTACAGAAGCACTTAGATGATTATCTGCACAAACAGCCTGAGATTGCTGAAGAAATACAGAAAAAAATCCTCCAAGCTGAACGTGAGCGTAAGGAGCTATCTGGTATTCGTAAGCTCGCCCGTGACCGCGCCAAAAAGGTAAGCCTACACAACAAGAAACTACGTGACTGCCGTATTCACCTTACTGACAGTAAGCACGAACAAGCCCTTGAGAGTACCCTATTCATCACCGAGGGTAACTCTGCTTCAGGGTCTATCACTACCTCGCGTGATGCCAATACCCAAGCGGTATTTTCTCTAAGAGGAAAGCCACTAAACTCCTTTGGAAAAACCAAAAAGATTGTCTATGAGAATGAGGAGTTCAACCTCCTACAAGCCGCCTTGGACATAGAAGATTCCATAGAAAACTTACGATATAATAATATTGTCCTTGCCACTGATGCCGATGTGGATGGAATGCACATTCGCCTGTTACTCATTACCTTTTTCCTACAATTTTTCCCCGAGCTAATTAAGGAAGGACACGTATATATCCTACAGACGCCTTTATTTCGTGTTCGTAATAGTAAGGAAACTATCTATTGCTATACTGAGGAAGAACGTATTGCAGCCATAGAAAAATTAAGGAACCCAGAGATCACCCGATTCAAAGGGTTGGGAGAGATCTCTCCTGATGAGTTCAAGCATTTTATAGGACAAGATATGCGTCTTGACCCTGTAATGATGGATAAGGCTATGAATATAGAGAAGTTATTAGATTTTTATATGGGAAATAACACCCCAGATCGTCAGGATTTTATAATTAAAAACCTTAAATATGAAGTTTAAATAAGTTTGAATACTTCTAGAAATATTGTACATTAAAGTAATAGAAAATAAATATAATAGGAATTTTAAATAAGCCTATTATATTTATTTTTCTACTATACTATTTTCTATAAAAGCTTTTAAGATAGGAAGTTGACTGTGATTAACATCCTTACTTGCTGTAAGTAAAGTAATTTTTTCTTTATCTTTTATTTGTTCAAGGAAAAGAACAAAAATAGGATTTTGAGAAAGTTCCTCTGTATAATGTTCCTCAAGATACTGATAATCACCTGTAGTATGATATGCCTTTCGTAATATATCTGTAGGAGCAATTTCCTTAGCCCACAAGTCTATATGAAGAGATTCTTTCTTGATTCCTCTGGGATATAATCTATCTACCAAAATTCTGAAACCATCTGAGGCTTTTTTTTCCTCATAAATACGTTTTAACAGAATTTCCATTCTTAAGTTTCAATAGTATTAATTAAGAAATTTAGGAAGCTCCCATTTATATTTTACAGAAAGTAACCTTACTGCAATTACAACCAATATAGTAATGAAAACCACTGTATTATGCCCCATTAATCCATCAATAAGAAAATAGACAATACCTCCTGCCACACAAGCTGTTGCATAGATTTCTTTATGAAATACTGCAGGTAATTTATTGGCTAAAATATCTCGTATAACCCCTCCAAAGCTACCTGTCATCGCTCCTAAGAGAATTGCTATAACAGGAGAAAGCTCAAAACGAAGCGTTTTTTCTAACCCAATAATAGTAAATACCCCGAGTCCTATAGTATCAAAAACCATTAACCAATAGCTCCAATGCCCTACAAATTTCTTCTTAAAAGGAAGTGTTATCACTACACTGGCTACAATCATCAGAACATACATAAGATTCTTCATCCAGAAAACAGGTACAGGGTCAAGCGTAGTGGTACGAATCAGAACATCACGAACTGTTCCTCCTCCCACTCCAGTTACAAAAGCCAAAATGAACATCCCAAAAACATCCATTTTACGCTCTAAGCCTACTAATACCCCTGAAATTCCAAAGACAAATGTACCAATCAAATCCCATAAATAAATTTGATCAATTCCTGACAGTAAATGAATAATATTGTCCATTTGATATTATGCTTCTATATATGTTTTAACTATATTAATGAGGCTCTCCCCAGACTGTAATCCTTCTGTTCGCCAGAGCAATTCCCCCTTATGGAAAATCATATAGGTAGGTATCCCATTAATTTGTATCTTTTTGGTAAGTTCTATATTTTTTTCAATATCAATTTTAATAGTCCGGACAGCCTCTCCCAAGGCATCTACAACTTGCTGAACAGATGCTCCTGCATCTTCTGCCAAATAATGCCATCCAGCATAAAAAACAATAAGCACAGGCTTATTGGTACTAATAATATCTCCAAATACTGACATCTTTTCGTTTTTTTCTATATTTATATTTACTTCCAATTATGAAAGTTAAAAGTTGTGCAAACGTATAAATTTTTTTTCAAATATCAAAGAAAATAATGAATTTTCTATCATCTAAATTCAGTATGATAAAAGATCATCTCAAAATCAATTATAATACCTCAATTATATCATTGATTTTCAAAACACAAATCTATTCTCTGCATCTTATCCAAATATGTGGAATCTATGATAGCCTTTGAGCAGTGGAAAAACTGATGAAACCAAAGAATAAAATCATATCAAAGAAAACATTTTAATGAAAAATAGTAACTATATAAAATAAAATCACTACTTTTGTGCGCTATAATTTCAAAATATAATACGTATGTATAATTTACTAAAAGGAAAAAAAGGTATCATTTTTGGTGCTTTAGATGAAAACTCTATTGCTTGGAAAACGGCTGTACGCGTACACGAGGAAGGTGGTCAGTTTGTATTAACAAACGCTCCTATCGCAATGCGTATGGGTAAAATAAATGAACTAGCAGAGCAAACAGGTGCTCAAGTAATCCCTGCTGATGCTACTAATATGGATGATTTGCAAAATCTGGTAACTAAAGCTATGGAAGTTCTTGGCGGAAAACTAGATTTCGTGCTTCATTCTATAGGAATGTCTGTAAATGTACGTAAGAATATTCCTTATACAGAATCTAATTACGAATTTTATGCCAAAGGATGGGACGTCTCAGCTCTTTCTTTCCACAAAGTATGCCAAACACTCCACAAAAATGATGCTATGAACGAATGGGGAAGTATTGTAGCTCTAAGTTACATTGCAGCTCAGCGTACTTTTCCTGATTATAATGATATGGCTGATAATAAGGCTTATCTAGAATCTATAGCTCGTAGCTTCGGTTACTTCTATGGAAAGGACAAAAATGTACGTATCAATACCATTTCTCAGTCCCCTACACCTACTACTGCAGGGCAAGGAGTAAAAGGATTCGATGGATTCATCACTTATGCCGACAAAATGTCTCCTCTGGGGAATGCTACAGCCGATGACTGTGCTAACTATACAGTAACACTCTTCTCCGATCTTACACGTAAAGTAACTATGCAGAACCTCTTCCACGATGGAGGCTTCTCTAATGTAGGTGTAACTCCTGAGATTATTGCATATATCAACCAATAATTTTTATTAGTTTCAAGGATAAACTTTCTCTATCAAGGGAGTTTATCCTTGATTTTTATTAGCTAATCTTTGTCATTTATGGAACCTTTCAGTAGAGAAGTATTTGAGCTATTTCAGCAAAAACTAAAAGTAGGGAATCGTAGAGGCGTACACTTGAATGCGATCCCGAATAATTCTCGGTATAAGTTTGATCTCTCTAGGCTTTCTTCCATTTTCAAGAGTCTTCCAGAGCGATTCATCTTAGATTTGCTCACCTTAAAGAATCTCAAATTCTCCTTTTCTCTATATGATACCCCTTCCACAGCTATAGACGAGCGTTCTTACACCACGGAAGTTACTCATTCGGATTCCAAAAAGAGCTCTCCTCTGAGGGAAGAAGATAGAAAAAAACTCCCTAATGAGAGAGAAGCTGTCCTTGAAAAACTATCCTCAAGTATAGATGACCTTATCTTCCAGAGTGAAGCCATTTTTCAGGAAAAAGGAGTCAATCCTCTTGGGTTTGGATTCCCCATTTTAGTAAGAAGAGACCTCTCCGATGGGCAGATTTCTGTAGCTCCTATTCTTATTTGGTCGGTTAGAATACGTCCTACAAACCAAATAAACACTTGGGAAATCAGTCGTACGGAGGAAGACCCTATCTATATCAATGAAGTTCTTATTAATCACCTACAGAATGACTCAGGTATTACCCTTAGTTCCATTCCTGAAGAGATGCTTGAGGATGGAAAAATAGACAAATTAGAGCTTTTAAAGATTTGTACTGACATTCTTCAGCAGCTGAAAATCAATCAAAATATCGATTTCCTCGAGAATAATTACGCCGAAATCCTCCCCATTCAGTCGAAAGCCCACTATGAGAGCCTTTTACCTGAAAGAGGACAGGCTATCATCGAGAAATCAGGACTATTTTCTCTTTTCGAGGTACAAAAACAGAACATAATCAACGATTATAGCTACCTGAAAGACTCCTTTGAACAGAGAAATTTTCCTTCAAAAGACACTTTTCAATCCTTTTCTTCCGTATCCACCGACCCTTCTCAGCAGGAAATCCTAGAGAGAATCCGAACTCAATCGCATATCCTCATTCAAGGACCTCCTGGCACAGGAAAAAGCCAAACGCTCTCGGCGATTCTCATCAATGCACTCGAAAACGGACAAAAAACTCTCGTAGTCTGCGAAAAACAGACTGCGCTGGAAGTCCTTCATAAGTCATTACAGGACAGAGAGCTAGGAAAATACACCATTTTAATAAAAGACAGCCTTACTGACCGTAAAATCGTGGTTGATGCCGTCAGGAATATCATTGATGACCCTTCTTTCAAGAAGGCTATTCCCACCTATCCGGAAGCGACTCGGAAGGAACAAATAGAGGAACTCGATTCTCTAAAAGGTGCTATCAATAGGCATCACACAAAGCTCTTCTCTCCTATCCTTTCTCAGGAGAATTGGACTGAAATTACTGCCCAAATCCTTGAATACGAACCCAAAAAAGAAGAAATTAACCTTTCATCACTCTCCATTACCTTCTCTGAAGAAGAATACAAATCCCTGAAAACGACCCTTGAGAAGGCGCAAGAACTATTCATTCCTTTCGCTTCTTATAAGGAAGACTTCCTTTTTCATCCAGAAACATTCATACACAATTCCTATTTACAGACAACTCATAATATAGAAGAGGCATTTACGAATTATCGCACACACTGGGAGAAAATTTTACACCTTTATCAGGAGTATAAGGAATTCTATTTGAATAAGCGTAAGGAGGAATTCACCTATCAGTTGGAGGAATTATCCCAATATATCAATGAGACAGAGACCATAACCTCCTTGCTCTCAAGCTCTTCTGATGAGTATAATCGTGAGAAAACAAATAATTTCTTATACAAATTCCTTTCCATATTTTCGTCAGCTAAGAAAATTGTCTTGAAAAATCAGAAAAGACTACTCTTTCTCTGCCAAGAAATTAAGAAAATAAGCCTCCATACCAACTTTTCTCCTATCACACTCACCGATAATCTCCTTTCCAACAAAGAGAATATCATCAATTATCGACAGGAAATCTCCTCTGCGAAGGCTTCTTTTGAGCAAAAAATACTCAAAGATTTCGATGTGCTAGACGTATTGAACTTTTTTGAACCAAAATTCACCAATGATTCTCTAAAAAATCTCGTTTCAGAGGTGAATTTACTAAAAGAAACCCTCAAAAAGGAACATTATGTAAGCTCTTTTGATTGGGGAAATACTTTCGGAGACTTCAAGCAGTATATTGAAGCTCTTCTATCCAAATATATTACCTATCAAAAAGACCCTAATAACCCACTTTTTGCAGGATACGAATGGTATACTTTCTTTGAATCACTCAACCATTTCCAGAAACAATGTATCTGCTTACTTGAAAATGCTAACGTCTCCGATTGGAAAGCCTCCTTTTGGCACGCTTATTACAGAAAGTTACTTATCCAAAAATCCAACGAATATCCTACTTTTTCTTCAAGAACGTATGAAGATTTCAGGAAAAAACTCCAGCTTTTTGGGGCTTCTCAGTATGATATCATAAGAGATTATTGGGATAACGCACAACAATCCGCCGTTAAGAACTTTGAAACAGTTCACAAAGACCTCAGTGTGGCTAATTTGTACAACAAACGCAAGAGTGAAAAGCATAACAGGCTACCGCTGAGGCAAATTGCTCAGAAAGATACAGACCTACTCACTACCTTTTTCCCTATTATTCTTACTACGCCCGATACGTGTAGTAATCTTTTTCAGGGAAAAAATTTCTATTTTGACTATGTTATCTTCGATGAAGCCAGCCAACTGAAGCTCGAAGATAACCTCCCCGCTATCCTTAAGGGGAAAACGGTAATCATTGCCGGAGACGAACACCAGATGCCTCCTAGTAATTACTTCAGTAAAATATTCGATGGAAGCCTTGAAGATGAGGAAGATATAGACGAAGAGGACAATACCCTCGTGAAGAAGTCGCTCCTTTCTGTGGAATCTCTCCTTGACTTTGCGTTGGAGTACCAATATGATAAGCATCACCTGAATTTTCACTATCGTTCTAGGCATCCTTACCTGATTGATTTCTCCAATGTTGCCTTTTACAATGGGAAACTTCGAGCTTTACCAAGCTTTGATGATACACCTCCCATCGAATTTTATCAGATAAACGGAGAGTTCGATGACCATATCAACGAAGCCGAAGCCCTGAAAGTAATCGATATACTGAGGAACCTCCCCCAAAAAGCCGACGGTAGCTACCCTTCGGTAGGAATCGCCACGTTTAACATCACTCAGCGAAACTTCATCCGTAAGAAATTGCTTTCTTTGCGCAACAAACCTGAGGAAGAGGCATTCTCTGCTAAGCTAACTGCATTAGAACAGTCAGGTTTATTTATCAAAAACCTAGAAAATATCCAAGGAGATGAGCGCGATATTATTATTATATCGGTTACTTACGGAAGAAAAAAAGGTGGTAAGTTCACCCAGAGCTTCGGACCTATCAATCATCAGAAGGGTTACAAGCTACTCAACGTGATAATCACGCGTGCAAAAGAGAAAATTTTTATATGTAATTCTATCCCCGAAGAGCTTTTTCTTAGCTTCAACGATGCGTTGGAACAAGAAAAATCGAATAATCGGCGCGCTGTACTATATGCTTACTTAGCTTACACCAAGGCTGTGAGTGAGAAAAACGATGTGGAGAGAGAAAAAATATTAAAAATCCTCTCCAAATATGGTAACAATCAGCCTGAAACAACTTCTTCAGGACAATTACGATTCAAAGAACAAGTATTTTTGCTCTTGAAAGAGAAATTTCCTACCGTTGATATCACGAAAAACTTCTCGTTCGGAGGATATACGATAGATATATTGTTGAAAAATGCGCAAAAAACACCTATCGCCATCGAGTGTCTCAGCAAATCTATCTATCAAAACGAGATGGGATATTTAGAAGATTTGCATAAAGAGAAGATTATTTCCCAATCTGGATACCATTACTTGAGGATTCACGCCGATGTTCCTATGAATGATTATCTGATGCTACTCGAAAAACAACTGAATTAAGAATGAAAAGAAAGATAATACTCACGCAAGACGGTTCTTCTACGCTGGAAATAGAAGCGTGGGGGGAGCATTACCATTCCGTTCGTGGCGCAATTCAGGAAGCCTATCACGTTTTTATACAAAATGGGCTGTCTCTCTTCCCCAAAAGAGAAGTAAATATCCTAGAAATAGGGTTAGGAACGGGTCTTAACGCCTTTATTACTTTCTTAGAACACAATCATTTGGGTCAGATTATCCATTACGAAGGTATTGAAGCCTATCCCCTGACCCTTGAGGAAGTCGCCCAGCTGAATTATACGAGCCAACTCGGTGTAACTGACCAAGAACCTACCTTTCAGCTCATACATCAATCCCCTTGGGAAGAGACAATCAAGATATCAGAGAGCTTTTCTCTGAAGAAGCGAAAGGCGTTCTTTGAGGACATTACGGATATAGAGCGGTTCGACCTTATCTATTTTGATGCTTTTGGGGCACGCGTACAGCCTGAACTATGGACTTCTTTTATCTTTGATAAGATGTATAAGAGCTTGAGAAAGAACGGAATATTAGTTACTTATGCCTCCAAGGGTAGTGCCAGAAGAGCAATGCTGGAAGTAGGCTTCTCGGTAGAGAAACTTCCGGGGGCAATGGGCAAAAGAGAGATGCTAAGAGCCTTAAAAGAATAGTGTATTTGGAGGATTTTTCCTTCTTTTATATAACGTAAAAAAATCAAAAAAATGAACGATACTTATTTCGTTACAGGAATCTCTACGGAAGTAGGGAAAACAATCTCTTCTGCTATCGTTGTGGAATCACTTCAAGCAGATTATTGGAAACCTATTCAGTCCGGAGACTTGGATAATTCTGATACGATGAAAGTTAAATCCCTCATTTCCAATAGTATCAGTACCTTTTTTCCTTCTAGTTATGAATTTGACTACCCTGCAAGCCCGCATCTTTCGGCACAAATGGAGGGAAGGCATATCGAACTGGCGCATATTAAGCGTCCGCATAGCTCGAATACCCTTGTAATAGAGGGTGCTGGAGGGCTTTTTGTACCTCTAAATGAGCGAAATACGATTCTAGACCTGATGCTTCCTACTGATAAAATAGTCCTCGTTTCTCGCCATTACTTGGGCAGTATCAATCACACGATGCTTTCCGTAGAGGCTTTGCAGAGACGCGGATTGAATATCTTTGGAATTATCTTCAGTGGCGAAGAGAATACTGCTACAGAATCTTGGATTGCTTCATATACACAGATACCTATAATAGGTAGAATAGAGGAAGAACCTTTTTTTGATAAGAATACTATCAAGAAATACGCCGATTTGTTTAAGAAAAACTTGAAGTAAGCAAGTGTTTCTTTTTCTAAAACTTTCCTCTTGCTACTTCCAAAGCATAGATATCTATATAAGAGCTTGGAAACCTCCCCCTCACCCCCTCAGAGAGGGGGAAACAAAATAGTATGTCTTAGATAAAAGATATTGTATAGAACAGAAATTTAGACTTATATGACGAATTTCCATTGCATCAACATTCTTATTCCCCCTTTCGAGGGGGCAGGAGGAGGTTCTAAAAATAAATAACTTATAAAAAACCTCCCTCTCATCCCATCAGAGAGGGGGAAACAAAATAGTATGTCTTAGATAAAAGATATTGTATAGAACAGAAATTTAGACTTATATGACGAATTTCCATTGCATCAACATTCTTATTCCCCCTTGGGAGGGGGCAGGGGGAAGTTCTAAAAATAAAGAACTTATAATTTTTGTAGATGGATATTCTTTGTAAAAATCTAAAGAAAGGTTCTGAAGATGAAATATAGGATATATTGAAGTTAGTACTGTTTAAGAAAAAACTCTAAATATCTTTTTAAATTATTGCTTAACACGTTAAATAAAATACAACAACCATATATTTGCACAATTTTTGCAGGGAAAAATCTCCAAACTACAACAAACAACACTAAATAATGAGGACGCAAACGAAAATATTACGATTCATAGGAATTTCTATGGCACTCATCACCACGATGTTATTACATTCTAAGATGAGCAAATTCTCTGTGGGTTCGCCTGATGATGATACTTCTATCAGTACAAATAAGCAGGATAAGAATAGGGAACCCTCTGTTTATGAGAATATCTATAACCCAGAAGCCCTAAACCCTTTCTTTGAGAAATTAAAAGCCTTGGATTCTCTTAAGGATAGGAAGCTGAACATCGTGCATATAGGCGATTCGCACGTACAAGCCGATGCGATGACCAATGAAGTAAGGCAACAAATGCAGGCGCTCTTTGGTAACGGAGGGCTTGGATTGGTATTCCCCTACTCTCTTATGAAGACGAATGGAGAGAGAAACGTGCGATTTTCTTCTAACATCAGTTGGGAAAGCCAGAAAAACACAATGAGTTCCAATACTGAGACGATTGGAATTACAGGTTATTCCTTGCTGACCACCAACAAAAACTTCGTTATCGAGCTGAGTTTGAAGAACAAAAACTACCTCTTCAATACACTCAAGATACTAACACCTAAGAATAAGCACTTTTTCGAGTTAGCCACTAGCAAATTTGGTGTAACTATTCCCCCTGCACCACCTACGCAAGTGGCGTACAAAACAATTGCTCATAAAGTTCAGAAGGGAGAGACGCTTTATTCTTTGTCAAGAAAATATAATGTTCAACTAAGTAAGATCCAGTCCGTTAATCACCTTAAGGGGACTAATATCCGTATAGGAGAGACCCTAAAAATTCCTACCGAGAAAAAGATAATAGAGGCCTCCTCAAGAGAAAGGAATATCAATTTGCAAGGGTTCGACCTGATTTCCAACATTGATTCCTTATCTGGATACACATACCGTAATCTAGGGGGATTGGATAAGGTTTATCTCACGCCCAATGCCCAGAATAATAATTTTGCACTCAATGGGATTGTTCTTGAGAACGATCAGAGTGGAATTATATACCATTCTATAGGGGTGAATGGAGCACGCTTTTCGGATTATAATAAGTGTAGTCTGTTCTTTGAGCAGGTGCCAGCACTCCAGCCCGACTTAATCATTGTTTCCTTGGGTACCAACGAGACATTCGGCAAACTATCAGCCGCTCAATATGATGAGCAGGTAAGAATTTTCCTCCAGCAGATACGCACACAGTATGGGGATTGTCCCATTTTGCTAACATCTCCTCCCCCATCGTTATTTAAGCGTAAGATTCCCAATCATCTTTGTGAAGAATATGCTACCATCCTAATAGATAATGCCATTAAGGACAACTATGGAGTATTCGATTTGTATAGTATTCTAGGCGGCGTAGAGGCAATGCCAGAGCTTATAAAGCAGAATTTTATTTCCAATGACCGCATACACTATACCCACGAGGGATATGTATCACAAGGAGACTTACTCTTTGAGGCAATTAAGAACAATTATTTAAAGTATAAAAAGCAATCTAAATAAATATTACTACCTTGAATACAAGTGGTTTATCAGATTTTCTCTATCGTACTCTTTTAGAGAATTTTCCGTACTCTTTTGATGATATCCTATCTAATATAAAGAGTTGGTTCGTTTATGATCCTAAGCATCCTTTACTGTTCAATAGCAGTCTTTTTTTGGGGATGTTTTTGGTCTTTTATTTAGTATATATTTTCACGAAGAAGCATACCTATTTCCGTACGGTATATGTGGGGTTATTTTCGTTGTTTTTCTATTATAAAGCAGGCGGAGAATACTTCATACTTCTAGTTCTCTCCTCTGCTTTGAACTACTTCTTAGCTGATCAAATCTATAAGAGAGAAAAACAACAAAGGATTAAGCTCTGTTTTCTGGTGATAAGTATCATAGCGAACTTAGGATTTTTAGGATATTTCAAATATACTAACTTCCTAATTGATAGTTTCAATCATCTTTTTTCAGGGAGATTACAGTTTCAAGATATCATTTTACCTATTGGTATCTCTTTCTACACCTTCCAGACGATGAGTTACACCATCGATGTATACAGAAACGAGATAGCACCAGCTAAATCATTCTTGGATTTCACCTTTTTTGTATGTTTCTTTCCGCAGTTGGTGGCGGGACCTATTGTACGAGCTAAGGATTTCATCCCGCAAATTTACCAAAAAATAACCTTAACCAAGAAGGAAACATCTTTTGCGTTGTTTCTTATCATAGGTGGATTGCTAAAAAAGGCGGTTATTTCTGATTATATTTCGATTAATTTTGTTGATCGAATATTCGACGCACCTAATAGTTATACTCCTTTCGAGAACTTGATGGCAGTATATGGATACTCTTTACAGATTTATTGTGACTTTTCGGGCTATTCCGATATGGCTATTGGGCTTGCTTTGCTTATGGGATTCACGCTTCCTGAGAACTTTCGTACGCCTTACCAATCGAAGAATATTACAGAGTTCTGGCACCGGTGGCATATATCTCTCTCTACTTGGCTGAAAGATTATCTTTATATTCCTTTAGGAGGTAATCGACAGGGGAGTTTTTGCGGTTATTTATTTCCTTTTGCATTCTTTGCGGGAGCATTAGCTTGGGCTATCTCGGAGAAACCTATCAGTTCTATTCCATTAATAATTGTTTTGGTAAGTATTATTCTATTAGCTTATTCAATATTACTTTCTCCCAACCGAAAGAAATCACTGAGAAGTCATTCTAATCAATTAACCACGATGTTATTGGGTGGATTATGGCACGGAGCCAGCTTAAGATTCATCATCTGGGGGGCATTACATGGGTTTGCTTTAGCATTACATAAATCCTTTCGAGAAATATTCCCTGAAAAAAGTGAAAAAAATAGCTTCCCCTCTAGACGAATACTCCCTATTATATATACATTTATTACGTTTCATTTTGTAGCATTCTGTTGGATATTCTTTCGTGCAAAGGATTTTTCTATAGCAATGAATGTTATTGAAAATATAGGGAAAGTTACCTTTGATCCTCATCAATGGAAAGTAATTATAGAGGGATATAGGAATATATTTTTATTACTGGTTATTGGTTTTATTTGGCATTTTTTCCCTGCAAAATGGAATCTTTTTTTGAAAAATAGCTTTGAAAAAACCCCTCTAATAGTAAAAGCTCTTATACTTGCTTTTGTTTTTTGGATAGTTTATGCTACCGCCTCCACAGGACCTCAGCCTTTCATTTACTTCCAATTCTAAGAGCAAAATAATAATTAAGTATATTTTAACTTTTTTCAAAATATTGAAAATCAGTTAATTAAAATAAAAATTGAAGAAAAATATATTTTTTTTCAAAAAACTATTGCAGGTTTCAAAAAAAGTTGTACCTTTGCACTCGCATTTGAGCAGAATTTAAAAGCTTAATGGTCCGTTCGTCTAGGGGTTAGGACGCAAGGTTTTCATCCTTGTAACAGGGGTTCGATTCCCCTACGGACTACTCTAAAAATTAAATATTTCATTTGCTAAGGTCCGTTCGTCTAGGGGTTAGGACGCAAGGTTTTCATCCTTGTAACAGGGG
>NZ_CAURLX010000035.1:0-24684 GCF_963525585.1 uncultured Capnocytophaga sp.
AACTTTGCTCCAAGTTGTTCATTATATTTAATTGTTTGGAATTCAATCAAATATATGATTTTTTAATCAAATGAACAACTTTTTTTATTTTTTTAAAATCAAAATGCACAACGGGTTTATAAGAATGATTTTCTTTTTTAAAAGAAGTTTAACTATAAAATATAAAAAGGTATTTTTGTAGTTTTGGCACGAAAATTGCTATATCCCTAAATGAAAAATAAAAATATATTATTACAATGAAAAAAATTCTATTAGCAAGCATTGCTTTAGTGCTAGCTTCTTGTGGGGAGAAGGCTCCTTATGAAGGTACTTATGAGGGTACATTTCCTTGTGCAGACTGTGATGGTATCAATGTTAGCCTAACCATAGGCAAAGATACTTATACTTCAGAGGAAGTAATGGAGGAACTTACAGATAAGGATAATGGAACCGTTAGCTACGATGCTCAAAATAAGGTGCTTACTCTTATTAGTGAGAAAGAAAATGGTAAAACACAACAATACCAAGTAAAAGAAGATGGTTCTATTGTTTTCTTGGATGAAGGTAAAGAAATTACAGGAGAACTTGCTCCGTATTATATTCTCAAGAAAAAATAGGAGTGATTCCCATATATAAAAAGCTCCCATGTATTTACAGTCTTAAATACATGGGAGCTTTTTAATTCACAAAATCTAATAAGTAATAGAATAGAGGCTGTCCGAAAAGTTTTTTGGATAGCCTTTAAGGAAAAAAAGAGGCTACCTAGATAAAAAAGTAGCCTCATTTTTTTGGTGTTTTACCACAAATTTTGTAACTTCGTGGGTGAGAAAAAAAACACTATGGCAAAGTTACAATTTAAAAATGAACCTAGCAATAGCACCGCTTTTTGTGTAGTTAATAGAGCGTTAAAGTCGTATTATATTGGTAATCAAAGAGGGGGGGGGCGAGTCGCCCCTGACATTTTTTTCTTGGGTTAAAAAATAAATTCTCAGAGGGTGTGAAGGTGCGAGCCGCACGGGCGATTTTTTTCTTTTGAGGTTAAAAAATTGTCAGGAGGTACGAAGCCGCACTGGGCATTTTTTTCTCATAAAAATAAATTCTCAGAGGCGAGTCGCCTCCGCCTCCCCCTGTGCGGGCGATTTTTTTCTTTTTAGGTTAAAATATTCACTTATTATTAGTTATCAAGGGAAAGTACCTCCTTATATATTTCTTACATAAACATTACATATATAATAAAATTGATTGTCAAGTATTTATAAATTTCTTACATATAATCTTACATATTTCTTACATATAATTTTTTATATTCATTCATATAACTTATTTATTACCAGTGTTTTAACCCGATTAGAGCAAGACAATCCGTAACTCTAAGTTCGGGTTCGGCTTGCTATTTTCATACATTCATTTTTTCGCCTGAAAATGCCCTTTTAAAACTCATATTTCCATTAAGAATTCTACCGATTTCTAAGACCTCTATATTGCTAATTTTTTTAAGAATTGTAATTTTTCTGATACAAGATTTTTCTATAGAAAAACAAATGAAAGATTTAGAATTGTAGAACCTTTTTGTAATTTTTATTTGTTTTTTTCTATAATAATTCCTATCTTTGTACTCTAATTTAATATTTAAATTTATGGGAATTATTGCAACTCTTATTATTGGAGCTATCGCAGGTTGGTTAGGAGCAACTATTTACAAAGGTAGCGGATTAGGTCTTATTGGGAATATCATTGTTGGTCTTATTGGAAGTAGTGTTGGATATTGGCTTTTAGGAAGTGTTTTAAAAATCTCTCTTGGAGAAGGATTGATTGGTTCTATATTGACAGGAGCTGTTGGAGCTATTGTTATTTTATTCTTGATAAATTTGATATTTAAAAAGAAGTAGTAATAAGTAAAAGAGCATATATCAAAGAGAAAAAAATAAACGACTATTACTTCTAATATTGAAATCCATTTTATAACGAAAAATCCTCGAAAAAGAATACTTTTCGAGGATTTTTATTAGATGTTTATTTCTTAGAACTACCTGCTTGCGTTAGCAGTCCAAGTCTTTCCATCTGTAGTATACAGAATGTACAATGAAGATGCCGTTATTCTAATTATTTTTAGACCATCTTGAAAATCAACGTTTACTAAATTGTTATCTCCTTCTTTTTTGAAGCTAACTCCTTTTAGGTCTTCAATTCCATCTGAAAAACGGAAATAGTAATCATTTCCAGCTTTAACAACTGTTACAGAACCATTATCAGCAGATTTTTTATCTTTACCAGCTAAATAAGATATTTTACCTTTGTATGTTCCTACAAAAAGGTCATTATCTGCCGGATCGTCTTTCTTACTACAAGAAGTGAAAGATAAAGCTACTATTGATAAACAAATCAAAGTAACTACAGTGAAAATTTTCTTCATACTTAATAAAATTTAAAATATTAGTGTTTAATTCAATTGCTTTTTAGCTTCTTTTTTCATAGAAGCCAATTTTTTTTCGAGTAAATCAATTAGGTCTTCAGATTTATAGTTGGATTCTGATAAAAGACCATCAACTTTTTCTTCTAAAGATTCCTTTATATCCATTGATTTTTTACGTAGAGTCTTTGTAAGACTTTCTAGTTGTTCTTTCAATTCATCAACCTTATCGCTTACAGAATCTTTGATTTTTTTACGTGTGTTTTTTCCTTTGTCTGGTGCAAAAAGAATGCCCAAACCTACTCCTACAACTGTTCCAGCTGTTAATCCTAATAATGTGTATGATATCTTAGACATAGTTCAAAAAATTAGTTTTAAGTTTGTTTTTACCTCTGTATATTTGCAAAGTTACGAATTTAAAATGAAAAAAACAAATTTTTGATTATTTTTCTCATTTTAAAAGACAAAAAGTATGATTTAAATAACAAGATATTTTTTATATACTCAATATATTCTATTTTAAAGTAAAAATAAATTCTCAGAGGGTGTGAAGCCACACGGGCAATTTTTTCTTTTAGGAATAAAAATAAATTGTCAGGGGTGATTCACCTCCCACACGGGCAATTTTTTTGCTAAAAAATAATTCTCAGAGGGTACGAGCCGTACAGGCAATTTTTTGTTAGAAATAATTGTCAGGGGTGACTCACCCCCACACGGGCGTTTTTTTGCTAAAAAATAATTCTCAGAGGGTACGAGCCGTACAGGCATTTTTTTGCTAAAAATAAATTGTCCGAGGCGACCCGCCTCCGCCTCCGCCCCCGACTCGCCTTTTCTTTTTGCGCGGAACTTTTTTCTTTTCTTTATTTTTTTTTCATTTTTTAGCCAAAGGATTTTCCCTTAAAAAAATAAAATAAAAAAATTTCTTTTTCCATTTTTAGTCAAAGGATTTTCATTAAAAAAAATAAAATAAAATTTTTTTTCACTTACCTTGTGGAGAGGGTGAGCGTCCTTATATAGACGCTCTCTCATTATCATTTATATGTACATTTATATTTACATTATCATTTACATTCTCATTAAGGAGGCAATTGCTTTTTTTGCTTTTTTTTGCTTTTTTATCCTTTGCAAAAAATTGATTTACAATGATTTATATTGTATCTGTTTGAAGTGGTATTATAAAAATAAATTCTCAGAGGCGAGTCGCCTCCACACGGGCAATTTCTTTCTTTTTAAGGTTAAAAAATTGTCAGAGGGTGTGAAGCCACACGGGCATTTTCTTTCTTGAACTAAAAAAAAATTGTCCGAGGGTGCGAGTCGCAAAGACAGTTTTTCCCTATAGGAATAAAAAATAAATTGTCAGGTGTTTTTCTCAGAAAGCAATTGCTTTTTTTGCTTTTTTACTCTTTGCAAGAATTTGATTTACAGTGATTTATATCGTATTTGTTTGTAATAGGGTGATAAGAATAATTACCTGTGCGGGTGCGAGTCGCACCGACGTTTTCTTTCTTTTAGGAATAAAAAAATAATTGTCTGAGGCGACCCGCCTCCCCCCGCCTACTTAACAGTCGATAACAAATAATTTGCCTCCTTTTAACCTCTTCTTACCTTGATTTTCCGCCTAGAATGTCGTACCTTTGCACCGTAATTGAAACCTAACTATAACACTTTTTTATTCACTTATGAAACAAGAGGCTCTCTCTATCTTATGGGATATCGCTCAGGCAAACCCCATTACACAAGGCGATAAGACCCTTTTCCCCGCCGTTAGGGAACAAATCGCCGCCATTACACTCCTTGCCAAAATCGCTGAGTGGGACAATGAAGATACTACAGAATTAGAACAAAACAACTTAAATGTAGTTCTCGGAAAAGAACGTGCTGACCTGCTGGCTTTTACCCAGTTCACTTTCCCTAGTTTTGCCCCTGCTGGATTTCATCAGTATTACTACCGCACCCTGACGGATTTTGCCTTAGGGCGTATCCAGAAGCTGATGATATGTATGCCCCCTCAGCACGGCAAGAGTGAGGGCGCCACCCGTAGGCTCCCCGCCTTTCTCCTAGGGCTCAACCCTCACAAGCGCGTGGCTATCGTCAGCTACTCCGCCGCCAAAGCGCGTAAGTTCAACCGAGAACTCCAGAGGGTAATCTCCTCCACTGAGTACCACCAGCTATTCCCCAACACCCGCCTAGCACACGATGCCCCTACCCCTAAGGGCTCTTGGGTACGCAATGCCGACGAATGTGAGTGTGTAGGCTTCTCAGGAGGGTTCAAGACCCTTGGCGTAGGAGGCGCACTCACTGGCGAACCCGTGGATATCCTCATTATGGACGACCTCTATAAGGACGCCAAAAGCGCTTGGTCGCCCACCATACGCGAACGCATTTCTGATTGGTACGAGACCGTCGCTCATACCCGATTGCATAACCTCAGCCAGCAACTCCTTGTAATGACACGGTGGCACCCCGATGACCTTGCCGGAAAGCTCCTCGACCAAGAAGGTACCTATCACCCCGAGAACAACCCTCAAGGGTGGCACCTCATTACCTTCCCTGCCATCAAGGTAGGAGCCCCCTCTGCTACCGACCCCAGAGCCGAAGGAGAACCCCTATGGCCTGAAAAACACGCCCTACAGAAGCTCCTCGCCTCTCGTAAGCGCAACCCTCAGGTATTCGAATCCCTCTATCAGCAAGACCCTAAGCCTCAAGAAGGACTGATGTATGAGCCTTTCACTGAGTACAACCCTAAAGAGAAGCTACCCAAAGGTACTAGAAAAGCCTATATAGATACCGCCGATACGGGTGCTGATTACCTATGTGCTATCTGCTATATAGAAGCCGACGATGCGAACTACGTCCTCGACGTACTCTATACACAGAAGCCTATGGAACAGACCGAAACTGCCGTCGCTGCCCTACTGAAAAAACACCTCATTACCCACTGCCTTGTAGAGAGTAATAATGGCGGACGTAGTTTTGCCCGCAACCTCGAGCGTATCTGCCTAGAGATAGGACACGCCACCATCCGCGTGGAAACCTTCTACCAGCGCGCCCATAAGGCTACCCGCATCTTCACCTACGCCGCTTCTGCCCCCTTACTCATACAGATGCCCATAGGATGGAAAGAACGCTTTGCCGACTTCGCCCGTGACCTCACCGGATACCTACGCACCGGCAAAAACCCTCACGATGACGCCCCTGACGCCCTCACTGGAACCCTAGAAGCCAGAAATCCCCGCAAGTCCAACGCCTCCGATATCGCCACCCTCTTCGGCAGAACCCTCTAAAAAAAACCCCTATGAATGATTTTGTTGCCCAACTCAAGAGCGGACGTTCCCTCCCGCTCCCTGACCTCGACTCCGCTCGCAAAGCCCTTGACCTGAAAGCTCACAAGGTGCTTAACCCCGCTATCCGAAGGGATAAGCACGTAAGCGAACAGATTGACGGGGTAACCACCACCCGTATAGAACCCGTAGCACGCATCGCCTTGCCACTGCAAGAGCTCATCATAGGGCGCGCCGTAGCTTTCCTATTCGGAAACCCCGTAGCCTACCTCGCCAACCCCAAAGACCCTCAAGAACAGCAGGTATTCAAGCACCTAAAGCACATCCTCTTACAGGCAAAAACCGATTCCCTCAACCGACGTATCGCACGCAACGTGATGAGCTATGGAGAGTGTGCGGAACTATGGTATCCTGTACCCCTGAATAGGCACTCTTCTAGAGGAGAAAATACTACCCTATTTACTCTTAAGTGTACCCTACTATCCCCCACATTAGGGGACACCCTATATCCTTACTATAATGAGGTAGGCGATATGGTAGCCTTCTCCAGAGAATACAAAAGGGTAGGTGCTCCTGACACCTACTACTTCGAGACCTATACCGCACATCTGCATTACCTTTTCAAGCAGGTCAATGGGCAGTATATCCCCGTAGAGGGATACCCTAAGGCAAACCCTATCGGAAAAATTCCCGTCATCTATGCTTGCCAAGAGGGACACGAGACCAAGGGAGTAGATGGACTCATTGAACGGCTCGAACACCTGCTATCCAACTTCGCCGATACCAATGACTACCACGCCAGCCCGAAAATATTCGTCAAGGGTACCATCCACGGCTGGAGCCAGAAGGGCGAATCGGGCGCTGTCATCGAGGGGGATAAGGAATCTTCTATGGAGTACGTCTCTTGGCACAATGCCCCTGAGTCGGTCTCCCTAGAGATTGACACCCTGCTAAGGCTCATCTATACCCTTACCCAGACTCCTGACATCTCCTTTGAGAGCGTCCGCAGGGTAGGGGGCATCTCTGGCGTAGCCCTCAAGCTCCTTTTTATGGACGCCCACCTGAAGGTGCAGTACAAGCGTGAGATATTCGACGAGTACCTCGCCAGGCGTATCAACGTCCTCAAAGCCTATATCGCTCAGCTACACCTACCCCTTAAGGATGCCTGCGACTCCTTAGAGGTACAGCCCGAGATTACACCCTATAGCCTCAATAGCGAGGACGAACAGCTGGACTACTGGCTCAAAGCCTGCGGTGGCAAGCCCCTGATATCACACCAAGAAGCTATCGCACGCGCTGGCATCGCTCAAGAACCCCTAGAGGCGACTCGCCTCTGAGAATTATTTTTTAGCCTTTTAAAAAGAAAAAATCGCCCGTGTGGGAGGCGACTCGGTGCGAACCGCACAGGTAATTATTCTTATCACCCCAAAAAGAAAAAAATTGTCAGGGGCGACCCGCCCCCGTACCCTCTGAGAATTTATTCTTAACCTCAAAAAGCAAAAACTGTCTGTGCGACTCGCACTGGCTTCACACCCGCACAGGTAATTATTCTTATCACCCCAAAAAGAAAAAAATGTCAGGGGCGACCCGCCCCAAAATTGTCAGGGGCGACTCGCCCCCCCATTTATTTAATCTTTAATAGCAAAACAATGTCTTTTATCACTGCACTCATTCTTTTCTTCAGTTTTGAACAGCCCATCTCGTGGCGCGATAGGCTCCATTACCTCTGGCAACTCCTCTGGCAGAGTACCCCCCTGATTGTCCTCTATAAGTACCTATGCGCGTGGCACGAACACCACCAGAGCTTCCTAGGTGCCCTCCTGTGTGTATGCCTCCTCCAGATGTGCGTAGGGGCTATCTACCACCTCCGCAGAGGCTCTTTCCAGATAGACCGTTTCTTGATGAAGAATTCCCTGATGCTCCTACAGATAGGCGCTGTATACCTCCTTCTCGCCTCCTTGGAAGTACCTCTGGGTGATTCCCTCGTCACTGAGGTCTTCGAGAGCTCCCTACAGGCAATGACCCTATTGTATCCCGTGAGCAAAGCCGTCAAGCATATCTTTATTCTATCCAAAGGAAAATACCCGCCACAGTGGATTATCGCTGCTCTCTATCAATATGAAAAAAATGGCAAACTCAAAGATTTCTTCCAGAAGTTTAACTAATACACTCCCTATATGATTTATTACCTCAACCATACCCCTATAGCCTCCTTAGGCATCTATATCACCCAAGTAACCGGACTATATGACCTCTCCTCCTCCAATGCGCCCCCTATCACCCTCAAGGGGTACCTACACCTCCCTTCCCAAGCGGATGCCGACGAGCAGCTATCCCTCCTAATCGCACTGCTGAGCAACAAGGAACCTATCACCCTCAGGATGATAGACCCCTCACATAAGGAAAGCTCCTTCCTTGTCAAGTGCCTTCAGCACTCCCTACAACCCCCTATCACTACCCAGCCCCACTATCTGGCTCCCCTGACCCTTACGTTCAAAAAAATTACCCCACATCTCTCGGCGTAGGGCAATTAGTGAAAAAATTTTAATCGATGAGATTTCCAACAGCTTGGTGTCAATGATTATTAGTACTTAAATCTAAATAAGGCTTGTCTGAAATCCGGCACAAATGTAACTATTTTATACAAAAAAAAAAAAAAAACACGTTTTTAACTTACAATTAACTTAATTAACAGCTACAGAAGTTAATTTTATTTTATTAACATTCATTAACAAACAATTGTTTTGTATTTAACCTCTAAAAATTTGTTTGTTGTTGTTTATTGTCGTATCTTTGCATCGTTGAAAAGAATACTTCTTAGGGGCGGGTCGCCCCAGACAATTATTTCTAGCCTTTTAAAAAGAAAAAATCCCCTGCTGGCGCAAGCTTGTAGCTTGTGCCGAAAAAAAACGTCTGTGCGACTCGCACCCTCAGACAACTATTTCTAGCAAAAAAAATCGCCCGTACGGCTTCGTACTGGCTTCACACCCTCGGACAAATATTATTAGCAAAAAAATTGCCCGTGTGGCTTCACACCGGCTCGCCCCCACTCTTATAACACCCTTATATTATGAATCCTATTTTAGAAAACACCTCCGAACAAACGTCCATAGAGGAGACCCCTACTATGGAGCCTACCCCTCTTACCGAGACACTTGCCGAGCATATCGCCCAGGCTGTCGCCCAAGCCGTCGCTCCCCTACAGAAACAAATAGACCACTACCAGAGCCAGCAACTCCAGCAGACGCGCACCCTAGCCCTCAAGGACGCCCTTACCCTCTGCCAAGACCCTACCTTCACTCAGCAGACCCTCAAGGACTTCGCCCTGATGCAATTCCCCTCTCAAGAGGATTTCGAACACTTCCTCCGCGAAAAACAAGCCGATATCCTCCTAGCCAACCAAGCCCTCTCTCACCGAGAACTCGCCAGCGAAACACCCCCCTTACAGCCACACAAGGACAACCCTACCCTCTCCAAGGAAGTGGCCCTATACCTAAAAGCCCAAAAACAACCCGAAATCTTCTCCGGCAAAAAACTCCTCTAAAAACCTCTCTCCCCCCTGACAATTTATTTTTTTAGCCTTTTAAAAAGAAAAAATTGCCCGTGTGGCCTCACACCGGCTCGCACCCTCAGACAACTATTTCTGGCAAAAAATTGCCCGTGTGGCCTCACACTCTTAAAGAAAAAAATTGTCAGGGGCGACCCCCCCTTTTAATTTTTATATTTATGCAAAACTCTCTTATGGTCGGCCTCACCCAAGCCGATATGCAAGCGGTCGTAAGCACTTATGACCTTAATGACTTCTACTACCCTACCCTCTTCCCTCTGCGGGAGACCCACCTACTCACTTGGAAGATGATTGAAGCACACGCTGGCATCCGCCTCGCTGCCGACCTCGTCTCCCGTGGCAACCCCCTCACCCCCAAGGCGCGTACCTCTGCCACGAAGCTATCCGGTGAAATCCCTAAAATCTCTATCGCACGCGAGAAGAATGAAACCGACCTGACCGATTATGACCTGATGATCGCCAGCGCCTCTCCCAATACCCCCAATACCGCTATGGTCGAAGCTTGGGCGGAAGATACCCGCTATTGCTGGGAAAGTATCGCCGCACGTGCCGAGTGGATTGCCTTACAACAGATATCCCTTGGAAAGGTAGCCTTCACCGAGGAGAATAACGCTTCCACTATGAATCAGTTCAATGTCGATTATCTCATCCCCGCAGCTCAGAAAATCGGCGTCGCCACCCCTTACCACACCACCACCGACGGAAAACCCCTCTCCAAGGACTTCCCTAAAGCCCTCAAGATAGGCAGAGATAAGCACGGCGTTCAGTACAAATATGCCTTTATGAACATCGATACCTTTGCCAAGCTCATCAACCAAGACGAGGTCATCAAGAACTGCGCTTCCCTACTACACTCCGTTGCGGGCATTTCCAACACCCCCGACCTCAGTACCCTCAACGCTTTCCTTGCCCGACGTACCGAAATCTTCCGAGGACTTCAGATTATCCTTATCGACCAGAATATCACCCTCGAACAAGCCAACGGAACACGCATTACTGGCAATCCTTTCGCTGACGATGTCATCCTCTTCTCCGAAAGCAAAACCCTAGGAAACACCTTCTGGAAAGCCCCTATCGACCTGAAACTCCCCGCTTCCGACACCCTCAAAGTCCTACACGGACATACCCTTATCAAAAAATACGCTAAGGAAAACCCCGTCAAGGAAGTTACCGAAGGAATCGCCAACCTTTTCCCTACTTGGAACCTCGCCCCTCGCTCCCTACTGATGCAAATCAGTAGCCAAAACTGGAACCTGAACTAACCCAATGCCTATGACCAATCAAGAATATCTCCTCAAGTCACTCCTAGGCTGTGGCATCCCTCAGGAAACCATCGACCTGATGCTCCTAAAGGAAAACCTCCCTCCTCAGGGGGAGGTCTCCATAGGAGATTGTGACTTGGCTATGTACAAGCACTTTTCCTTACTCCTGAGCGCCTCCGCTCATAAGGTCGCCCAAGGCGATTTCTCCCAATCGTGGAACCTCGACGCTCTCAAGGAGTTCTATACCGCCCTCTGTTACGAACTCAATAAGCCCAACGTCCTCTTCCCTAAACCTCCCAAACCCACCCTACATAACCGTTCTTATCTATGGTAAAGGGGGGGGCGGGTCGCCCCTGACAATTTATTCTTATAGTTCATAAAAAGAAAAAAATGCCCGTGTGGCTTCACACCCCGTGCGGGAGGCGACTCGGTGCGAACCGCACAGGTAATTATTCTTATAGTTCATAAAAAGCAAAAATTGCCCGTGTGGCTTCACACCCCGTACGGCTCGTACTTCACACTCTTATAACACTCTTAAAGAAAAAAATTGTCAGGGGCGACTCGCCCCCCGTACGGCTTCGTACCTTATAACACTCTTAAAAGAAAAAAAATTGTCAGGGGCGACTCGCCCCCCGTACGGCTTCGTACCTTATAACACTCTTAAAAGAAAAAAAATTGTCAGGGGCGACTCGCCCCCCTTAAAAGAAAAAAAATGTATCCTCATTATCTCTTCTACTACGACCTCCCCCAGAGCCAGCAGGACGACCAAGGTTGCTGGAACGCCCCTACTCCCTCACTGCGACTACACGCTCGCTGTAGGGAACAGGTCAATGCCAAAGGACAACAGGCTTTCCTCGCTGGCGCTTCTTTCCGACGCATACAAACCGCCAATAGCTCCTTCCATCGCTTCTCCTCTATCGTTTTCCTTCCCAGAAGCACCCCGCCACTGCCCGTAGGAACCCCTATTTGCATCTGTGAAGACCCTCAGGGAAAAAGAATCCGATGCCAAGGACAAATCCAAAAATGGGACACCAACCCCTTCCATTCCAGACTATGGCTCTAATCCTTCCTTTATGTTACAATGCGCTTCTCTCCTTTTCAATGCACTCTCTCCCATCAGAGAACAGCTCTCCGGAGGTATCTTCCTAGAATCACGACCCGAAGATAGCCACCTTGAGGATATCCTTATCAGTACGCATACCTATACGGATACCTCACTACCCTATAAAGCATACTCAGAAATACACCTGTATGTACCACATTTGATGGTATCTATAGATGGAAAAGAACAATATACCCCTCACCTATCACGTATAGATACCCTTGATAAATCCCTTTACACCCAATTAAAAAAACTATTTATCCCCGAAAAAGCCCTCTGTATAGAAAAGCGTATACTCTCTCATTTTCCTCAAATACAGCAGTCTGCCCTCTCTTACCACCTCATTTGGTACCTCCTTTCCAACTAATTTTGTGTTAAATAATGCAGTTCGTGAAGTAATGAATACAGTTCGTGTTCAAAAATGCCCTTTTTTCCTATTGACCCCTTGACAAAGAAAAAAAAAGAACTACCTTTGCACCAGAATTAAGAAAAAATGTTCTTTGAATTTTCTGACAGCTTTATCTAAAAATAAAGTTCTTTATATAGTAATTAGATTTTTTTTGCGTTTTAATTTTTCTAGGAAAACAAGAGGGTATCTGAAGTTTGCTCCAGATAGCCTCTTGTCACTACCTAAAAGCAAACAAAATATTACTATACTAACAATGTTTATTCTCATCAATTCATATCTTAATGTATTTTTCTTGTTGTTAGTAGTGAGTAGTTGAGAACAACTACTTACCCACTAACCAAGATAGTAAGGTATCAGATACGAATAAACATTCCTGAATACGCCAAGTTTTCATCTCTTTTTAATAAATAATTAGATTTTTTTGCGTTTTTATTTTAGAATTGGGAAAAGCGTAGGGGTGCTTTCCTGAAAGAGCACCTCTGCCTATCCTGATTAAAAACAAAAAAAAACAAAGAGAATGATTCCCTTTGCAATTTTTTCATCTCTTTATATATTTTTATTTTATTTGTGTTTTTTAGCTGAATTTGTCTTTTAGGCAGTTCCTTTTTTTACCAACCAACTACAAAGATACTCTTTCGTGATCCTTACGCTAAAGCAAGGACTTTCGTGAAACAAAACAACTGAACACTTCTTTTGAAAAAAAACTACTAAACAATTACTTATTTAATCACGGAAGAGTCCATTCTTTGTTGTCCCTGACAATCTATTTCTTTTAACCCTATTAAGAAAAAAACCTGCTAGCGGAAAAAACCGCCTGCTAGCGCAAGCTTGTAGCTTGTGGTGCGAAAAAATGCCCGTGTGGGAGGCGAGTCGCCTCGGACAATCTATTTCTATAAAGTTCTTAAAGCAAAAACCGCCCGTGTGGCTTCACACCTCACCCCTGAGAATTTTTCTAGCCTTAAAAAATGCCTGTACGGCTCGTACCTTGTGCTGAGAAAAAAATGCCCGTGTGGCTTCACATCGCAAGCTTGTAGCTTGTAGTGCGAACCGCACAGGTAATTATTCTTATACCCCCTGCTAGCGGAAAAAAATGCCCGTGTGGGAGGCGAGTCGCCTCGGACAATCTATTTCTATAAAGTTCTTAAAGCAAAAACCGCCCGTGTGGCTTCACACCTCGCACCTCGTGCCCTTTGTAGAGCTTTAAGCTCTTCTCTATAATAAGCACGAGCTAGCGGAGGCGGGGCAAAAAAATTGTCAGGGGCGACTCGCCCTGGCTTCACACCTCGCACTTTATTTTTTGTTCATCTGTGCCATATAGAAGCCATCATAGCCTTCACTTGCCCAGAGGGTCTGTTCTTTCACCAGCTGAAATCCTTTGCCGGCTTCGCTCTCAAGGAATGCCTGCACCTGTCGCTGGTTCTCACTCGGCAGGATAGAACAAGTAGCATATACGAGCTTGCCTCCTGCTTTGGTCAAGGCGCTATACTGCCTGAGTATCGCCTGCTGGGTGGTACGTACCTCATCGAGGAATGCTTCGGTAAGCTTCCACTTGGCATCGGGGTTACGCCTGAGCACCCCCAAGCCTGAGCAAGGCGCATCTATCAGCACTCGGTCGAAAGTGCCCGCTTGGCGCTTGAGATATTTGGTATCTATCTCCCGCGTCTCTATATTGAACACCCCATTGCGCTTAGCTCTTCGCGAGAGCTCTTGGAGCTTCTGCGGATAGATATCCATAGCCACTATCTTTCCTTTGTTCTGCATCTGCATAGCTAGGTGGAGGGTCTTCCCTCCTGCTCCTGCACAGCAGTCGGCTACCTTCATCCCCGCACGCGCTTCCACCATCGGAGCTACCTGCTGGGAAGAGACGTCCTGCACCTCAAACCACCCTTGCTTATAGGCTTCACTCAAGAATACATTCGCCCGTGAAGCTAAGACTAACGCATCTGGCGACCCTTCTACTACACTACACGGATAGCCTTCCCCTGTGAGGGCTTCTTGGAGAGCTTCCCTGCTCACCTTCAGCGTATTCACCCGCAAGGCTACTGGTGCCACTTGGTTCAGCGCGTGTAGCTCTCTTGTCCATACCGCTTCGCCTAGCTCGCTCACCCCTAGTGCGTCCAGCCAGTCCGGTACCGATTCGCGATATTTGCGCACCTGCGAAAGCTCCGCAAATCGCCCCTTGATACGTCGCTCCGGAGTCTCCTCAAAGTACCAATCCGGTAGCGGAATACCCCTGAGCACCGCCCATACAGCGAACACACGGCGAAAGCTCACCACCGTCAGCGGTGCGCTCACCTGCGCTATCTCCATATATAGCCGCTTGTAGCGTACCAGCTCGTAGAGGGTCTCGGCGATGAACGCCCTGTCCTTACTCCCCCAGCGCTTATTTCGCTTAAGGAGACGCTCTATGACCTTATCGGCATAAAGACCATCATTGGTAATCTGTAGGAAGCCATCGGTAACGGCATCCACTAGGTTTCTATGTAATTTCATTCGTTCTTGGTTAATATATCACGAACTTCAAGGAGTAATCCGCTCCCAAAAGCTCCACCCAGCCACAGAGTACCCGCTCGGCAAGTCCCTCCTGTACAAGGTACTGGCTGTATTGTATAAAAAATTCCTCTGGATAGTGGTCGAAAACAAAAAAATGTCCCTCACTCCTGAGCTGGTGCCGTATGGCTATCTCCCCTAGGCAGATATTAGCTAGGGTATAGACAAATACCGCCGGACTGGCAGGTTCCCCCGCCTCTAGCGCCTGCTGATGTACCAAGTCCGTATCCAAGCTCCCCGAACGGTTCGCCAGCACTAGCGCCGTACCTTCCTTCTCGGTAGCACTATAGCCCATCAGTAAGTACTCTGCCCCTAGAAAAGCCAGCTTGCTGAGCTTGTCCATCTTGAAAAACTTCGGGTAATTCAGCTCCAAGTGCCGGTAAGCACCCTTGGCAAACGAAGAAAAGTCCTCACCCGTTGCGGTGAAGACTTCCTCTCCATTTAAGTATATGCTTTCTTTTTCTATTCGGCAATTCATTCCTTCTATCCTAAAGCGTTGGCTCCCGAAACGATTTCCAAAATCTCGTTGGTAATGGTCGTCTGCCTTGCTTTGTTATAAGTAAGCTTCAGCTGGTCTCTCAGCTCCGTAGCGTTGTCCGTAGCCTTGTGCATCGCAGTCATTCGAGCCCCGTGTTCTGCCGCTAAGGAATCCCTGACAGCTTTGTATAGCTGGAGCTTCAAGGACTTAGGGATTAAGGACGCTACAATCTCCTCAGAGGAAGGCTCATAGAGGAATTCGGTATCGGTAACGGTGTCCTCCCCTGCCGAAAGTGTCAAAGGTAGGAATACCTCTTGGGTGAGTATCTGCGTGGCTACATTCTTAAAACTATTGTATATCAGCTCTATACGGTCGTATTTTCCTGAAGTGTAATACTCCATTAGCTCGCTGGCTAAGTCCGCTACCTTTGCATAGCTAAGGTGGTCGAAGAACCCTTCCTCATAACGCTCTACTTGACCCGTCTTGCGCAAGAGGTCGTTCCCTTTCTTCCCTAGGGTTACCAGCGATACGGTCTTATCCTTATAGGTAGTCTCCATTAAGGAAAGACAACGCTTGATTACTGCCGAATTAAAACCGCCACAGAGACCCCTATCCGAAGTAATCGCCACGAGCAATACGCGTTCCTCCCGCTCACGAGCAAGGTAAGGAGAATCTGTCCCCAATGCACTCTTGAGCGACCCCAATAGGGTACCCAAGGATTGGGCATAAGGCTTCATAGCGGCGATAGCGTCCTGTGCTTTCTTGCTCTTAGCTGCAGAAACCATCTTCATCGCACTGGTAATCTGCATTGTTGAATTGATGGAGGTGATTCTACTACGAATCTCTTTTAAGTTCGCCATATGCTTTATCTACTAATTCTTTTTGCGGGACAAAGATACAAAATAATTGTCAATTAGCAATTATTAATTACTAATTTACCTATCTTCCCACTCATTTATTTTTTTACCCCCTCCCTACCCTTATGTTATAAGAAAAAATTTAAAAATATGTCTCCTAAAGATTTTATCCTCAAGTACCGCCCTTTTGCCTTGACAACCCAAGAGAAAACGGGCATCTCTCACCTCTTTATCCTTGCCCAAGCAGCCCTAGAAACAGGCTGGGGTACTCACGCCCCTGGCAATATGTTCTTCGGCATCAAAGCCCCCAAGAACACCCCTGAGCACCTCAGGCAACTCCTCAAAACAACCGAAGTGCTCCCCTCGCCTGATAAGAAGAACGCCTTCCCTGAAGTCCTATCCATCTCTGAAAGAACCGACGGAAAGTTCCTCTATATCGTCCGTGACTGGTTCCGTAAGTACAACTCTCCCGAAGAGTCCTTCACGCACCACGCTCAACTGCTCTCAGCCAACAAAAGGTATGCCCCTGCTATGCTTCACAAAGATGACCCCTACCGCCTCGCCCGCGAAATTGCCAACGCTGGTTATGCAACCGACCCTAACTACGCCCAGAAATTACAAAAAATCATATCCCTTATCTCTCAAAACCTATGAAATACCTAATATCTCCCCTGCTGCTCCTATCCCTTGCCTGCGCCCCCAAAAAACTACAGACCTCCCAGACGCAAGCCTCTCAAGAACAACACCAAGCACTACAACTACACTCCTCCCGCTCCGATTCCCTTATAAGCCAAGCCTCACAATCCCTACAACAGCACACCCTTAGCTGGGAAATATCCCTACAACCCGACCCCAATACCCATATCTCCCTGAAAAAAACAAGCCTCCTAACCGCCCAAGAATCCCAAGAATCTCACCAAGAACATTCCTCTGAGGAACATTCAATAACCCAACAACAGCACTCTAAGCAGCACTTCCATAGCCATACCCACTACAAAAAGAAATCCCCCTACTCCCTATGGGGGGTACTCCCTATTTTCCTGCTGTTCTCTGCCTTAGGATACCTCTTGCTCAGATATAGAAAAAATACCAACTGTTAATTCTTTAGCTCTTTTCGTTAATTAAATCCTTATATTCAAAAAAATATTCTACTTTTGCAATCAATTAAAGTACTTATATTTAATATTTATTTTTTTATGAAGAAATATTTTTTGTATAGCATCGCCTCTATAGGCACCGTTCTCTTAGCTACTGCCTGCCAAGAAAACACAAAAAAAGAAACCGCTCCCGCTAACAACCTGAGCCTCAGCCAATCCACATCCGACCACTTTACCCTAACCGGAAAAGCACCTCAACAAGGGCAAGTAGTCCTATACCAATACAAAGACCGCACCTATACCCCCGTGGATTCTACCACTATCCAAAATGGCGTATTCCAATTCCAAGGAAAGCTCTCCGAACCCCTAGTCTATGCCATCCGGCTCAATGGAAAGGGTCCTCGCATACATTTCTACTTAGAAAATGCACCCCTACAGGTAACCCTCAATCCCGATTGGGGCGTGGAGCACCTCTCCTCTACCGAGAACACCCAGTGGTTTCATAGGTATAACACCCTTGCCCAAAACAATATGCTTGACCTCCAGCAGGAAATCAAAGAAGCACCTGCCTCACCTGCTCTAGCTTACTTCCTCGCTCGGCTGGCTTACCAATATGACTACCCTACCCTCGTAGAACTCCGCAAAGCACTTGACCCCGCTCTCAATAATAACCCTTACCTCCAAGAACTCGATGCCTCCTTGGAGCTCCTCAGTAAGGTACAGCCCGGCGCGCAAGCTCCTGATATCACCCTAGAAGATGCTCAAGGAAAAAACATCTCCCTAAGCCAATTGCGTGGAAAGCTCGTCCTTATTGATTTCTGGGCTACCTGGTGCCCCGACTGCCGTAAGGGAATCCCTGAGCTCAAAGCGCTCTATGACACCTATAAGGACAAAGATTTCACCATCCTAAGCGCCTCCTATGACCACGACCGCAACGCCTGGCAACAGTTCATCCAGAAAGAACAACTCCTATGGCATCACGGAATTGCACCAGGCGACTGGAAAAGCGATGCCGGACGCACCTACGCCATCCGTTGGCTCCCCACAGCTATCCTTATCGGTAAGGACGGACGCATCCTAGCACGCTCTACCAAGCTCAGCGAACTTATCCCCGTCATTAAGGAAAATCTATAAGAGCCAAGCGCTCCTATCACATACCCTAAGCGGTCATAAGTAATTACTTATGACCGCTTATATATCCCTCTCTATCACCTATCCTCCGCTAGCGCAAACTTGTAGCTTGTGCTGAGAAAAAATCGCCCGTACGGCTTCGTACCGCAAGCTTGTAGCTTGTGCTTAATAAAATTGCCTGTACGGCTCGTACCTTATAACACTCTTAAAAGAAAAAAATGCCCGTACGGCTTCGTACCTCCTGCTGGCGCGAGCATTCTGCTCGTGCCCCTGTTAGGCAAGCTTGTAGCTTGTGCTGAGAAAAATGCCCGTACAGCTTCGTACCTCGTGCTCTTTATGGTAGAGCTTTAAGCTCTTCTCTATAATAAGTACGAGCTACAAGCTCGCACTAGCCGAGGCGACTCGGTGCGAACCGCACAGGTAATTATTCTTATAACACTCTTAAAAGAAAAAAATGCCCGTACGGCTTCGTACCCTGTACGGCTCGTACCTTATAACACTCTTAAAAGAAAAAAATTGTCAGGGGCGACTCGCCCCCGTACGGCTCGTACCTCTTTAATTATTCAGCAACTATTTCTGGCACGATTTTTGTGTTTTATACTGTGAATTAACAACAACCAATGAAAACTTGGTAATTAAAACGTAAAAAGATGAAAAAATTCGCAATGTTGATAGCGCTAGCTGTCGCTTCTGTTACCTCTTCTCAGGCACAGGATTTAGGAGTAAAAGCAGGGTATAACTTTGCTTCCCTCAGTGGAAAAACAGTAGAGGCTTCCAATGTAAAGGGTACTAGCGGCTTCTATGCCGGAGTCTTCCTAAACCTCCCTATAGGAGATGTCCTCGCCCTACAGCCTGAACTCCTCTACTCTCGTCAGGGAGCCAAATGGGAATACTCATTACTTAACAAGCAGTATGAACAACGTATCCAGATGGATTACCTCAATATCCCTGTGATGGCTCAGGTGAATCTAGGACCGCTTACCCTACAGGCAGGACCTCAGTTTGGATTCTTGGTAGGGAAGCCTCAAATTTCTTACCATACAGGCAATAATAGCGCTTCCACTGCTGTGGATAAGAGTGCTTATGCTTCCTTTGACTTCGCAGTAGGGGCAGGACTCGCAGTACACCTAACGAATCATCTCTTCGTTGAGGCTCGATATACGCATTCCTTAACCAACGCCTTTGACAAAAACAACACTTCTTTGCGTAATGCCTCTATCAGTAGGGAGAATGATTTTAAGAACTCCGTCCTATCCTTAGGACTAGGCGTCTCTTTCTAGGGATTCAGTTCAGCCCATTTCTCTCGGGATACCTGTATACGCATCCCGCCTTGAAGCCAGATGTACGGACGATTCACCCGTATGATATGACTGCGGTTCACGATCGCCTTACGTGTGTGCGCCACAAAAACGTGTAGTTGATGGCTCTGACAAAAACGCAGAATCTCCTCCCACGTCTGTTTCAAGTATATCGTCTCTGACGAAAGCGTATGCACCACTTTCAGGCGCGGATTATTATCATCCTGCAGAAAACAAAGAATGTCCTGAGGCACTATTCTCACTTGTTGCTTCAGGTCATTCTCTATAAATACAGGCGTACCCTCTGCCCCCTCTGCTAGCGCTTCTGCCTCTCGTATATACTCCTCTAAGTGCTCCGTAAGGTTCTGGAAAATAGGCTTTACTATATACTTCCTCACTAGTGGAAACTCATTGAAGACAATCTGAGGAATCTCCGGATTCTCACTCTGATACCCTGTGAAAAAGATAATATAAGGCTTATACAGAGGTATTTGGTGAATATGGGTCAATATCTGGTAGGCATTCCCGCCACGAATACTCCAATCCGAGAATATCAGTTGCGGACGTGCCTTATCTATCACTGCTAAGGCTTCCTCTACTTCATCTACAAAACCTACCGCTCGCCATTGCAGGTAACGCTTCATACGCTGTTCTATATTCTTCCAGATACTACGGTCGTCTTCTATGACCAGATAAGTGTATTCAGATGCGTTCATAGTCAATATCTTTTTTCAGTTGAATAATCGTTAAGGTGCCTGGGTATTTATCCCTTTCTTTAGGACAATCTGGACCGGAAAGTGGTGCAGGCGAATTCATATCTATAGTAATGGCTTTAGGAAAATGCTTATTGATAATCTTGAGAATACGTTCTAGGTTCTTCAAGCCGGTACCGTGCCGTACCCCCTCGTATTTCTTGGAGTTCTCCACACCTACCCCATTATCAGTAACACTGATGCCATACAGCTTCGGACGATCCCAGAGCGCTATTCGCAATACATAAGGAGCCTCGCGCCTATGACGGAGCCCGTGCAACAGCGAATTCTCTACAATGACCTGCAATAATCCCATAGGTATGAGAAAATTATCCGGTATCGCCCCAAAATTCTCTAATTTTACCTCCAATTCCGGCAAAAATATCTCCTTTTGGATGGCTATCGTGTTCTCCGTAAGCTTCCATTCCTGCGCAAAAGGGATAAAAATAGATTTTTCCTTGGAAAACTGATGCATTATATTGATATTCTCCCCTATATGCGAGAGAATGCGTTCCGCGTGAGGCTTATCATAAAGCTCTGCTCCCAAACTATTGAGCGCATTGAGCATAAAGTGCGGTCGGAATTGCTTCCCTAAGGTCGCTAAGTTCAGCAAGGCGATTTCTTTCTCCTGCTTATCTATCTTCTGTAGGTTATGCATCAGGTAAAATCCCGCTAGCATAGGTATCAGAAGGACTATCACCCACAAGAACGGATTCTGCCAGATGTACTCCTCTACCTCTATCGGAAACTTATATTCACTGACCGTACCATCACTCTGGCACACCCATACCGAGAAAATGTACTTCCCTGAGGAAAGATTCGCAAAATGATACTGTGTTTCCGTCGAGACGATTCCTTGTGGTTGCGAAGAACTACTATCCCCTCCTTTCTTGATAAGGCTAGTGAGCATATAGCGTGGCAGATTATCTCTACTCTGGTAATCCAGCGTAATCTCTATCGTATTCTCATTGGCAGGAATACGAATAGGCTCCTCCTGCCTTACTTGTAGTTCCCGCTGTACGGTCTTGACGGTAATAGAGGGCTCCACCTGAAAGGTAGGCGCCGAGAGCCAACGCTCTATATTCCACTTATACAGAACATTCAGGGCGGCTATCCATACATTCCCCTCTACCTCTATATCAGGGATAATCCCCCGGCGAGTAATAGGCGTACGCAAGGACAATTCTTGAGGGTTTAGCACTCGTACCCTCGGGAGCTTCCCCTTACGGAAATCGGCTAAGGATAGTACCATTATACGTTCCGTAGTCCCTACAATCAGGTTATCCCGCCACTGGTTCATCGCTACAATAGGCGCTTGCCCCCCTGTGAATAAGGGGTGCGTAATGCGTTCGAAGTCTTCCGTTACTAAGTGATGTGGGTCTTTACCCTTATAATAATATAGCTGCCCCTTATCTGTCCCTAGCCAAATGCGCTTCTGGTCATCACAATAGATAGAAAAACCCTTTAGTGATATACTATCCTTCTGGTATAGGTAGCTATTGGCGCGGTCTTTCTTGGGGTCATACACCGAAAGCCCTGTAAGGGAGATCACCCACAAGTTCCCTTCTTTATCCTCGGTGAACTCCCTAGGGTTCTCTAGCGTCATCCCTTTCTTCCCTCCCAAGTGCTGCCATTTTACTTGCTTGTTCTCTAGGTCGGCTATTTCCTTATAGGCAATGCCTTTTGGATACCCTACATATAGCCGTTGCCGACCCGATAACTGAGACAGATAAGAACTTGAGGCGGCCAAAGTATCATTTATTTGCGTATAAGTCTTCTCATCGGAGAAGAGGTAAAGCCCCTTATGCGCCGTATGGAAGAGTACCTTGTTCCCTATAGGAGTAGCGCCATTAATCATCTGAAAGTTCCTAATAGTACTTTCCTTAAGGGTCTCTCCCTGTAGTATCGAAAAACCACCATTATAAGAACCTAACCACACCCTACCATCAGGGCTCTGGGTAAGGGCATAAAGCCCATCACTATTAGTCCCATTGAATAACCTCGGATAGATACGTATATTCGAGAAAGAGCGTGCCAAAGAACTACTAGTACCTATATATATACTCTGTGAGTCCCCACTATAGGCATTATAGTAGGTGTTGCGGATAACCGTTGTCCTGAAGGCTACCTGCATTTCATTCGCCAGGTCATATATCGTAACCGTATTGTTATCATTATAGGAGTAGTATCTACCTGGGTAATATATATCTGTTTTATTACCTGAGAGTACTTTCGTACGTACCCCGTTTAGGTATCTATATAGTACTCCCCCATCCTCTTGCGTATAATAGAAGTATTTTGGAGTGATAAAGTATTGGGGTAAGAACACAAAGGGATAGGTTATTGTATCGGTATGTATACCCTCTATATCGGCAATATCTATAGAGTGAAGCTGTACCTTATCCTCCATTACGTGGAAGCTATAGGCACGATTATTGATGTTGATAGCATATATAGGATGCAAGGCTGTCTCTATAGGAGTCAGGGATACCCCATCATAGTGCATTAGGGTATAAGTGTGCTCCATAGAACGCTCTATAGTGAAGAATAAGGATTTATCTACTTGGGTAAAATACCTGTAGCGGGTATGCTCCCCTCCTATTTCTATGGGAATCGCATCTCCTTTCTTCTGCTCCATACATATCCCCCTGTCAAAAGCATAGAATCTACGCCCATTCAGTCTATAACACCCTTGGAAGAGCCCCCACTTGAGTACCGCCTCCTTACCCTTGCATAGCTCAAGCATACTTACCTGCGTATTCCCTAGCATACTCAGGCGGTTAGGCTCAGGAGAAAAAAACAACCCGCCTTCCGAAGATACTTGTAAAGGATAATAGGTATTATAGAAATCTACCCCGAAGTTATAACGATTGTACTGGAATACACGGTTCTCCCATAAGGGCAGGGACTGGGCGCCTCCCGTGTATAGCCCCAGCAGATAGAATAAAAATAATATAATCCTCTTATAATGAAGCTGTTGCGTTTTCACGATGCTTTTCTTTGCGTTTTCATTGGCAAAATTAAACAAAAATTTAATTTTTAACAAGAAAAAAATATTTTTTATTCTTTCACAACCACAAATTTATAAAAACATTTTCTATAAACTCCCACTCCCCTACTAGCAGGAGGGAACCTTCTCTCTTACGGCTATTCTGTGACTATAGCCTGTACCTACAGAAACGTTTAACTTACAGAGGAATTACTTAAAAATACCGCCCAATCATCCTCCTCACTGTCATAGCCAATTACTTTCTCCTTGTACTTATTGCCAAAGATATATTCCTTTACAAAAGTATCGAAATCAACCTCAAAACCCTCCATCCCTTCATAGCTATCGGCAGGGAAAATTACCTGTTGGGTGTGTTTGTCAAGAAAAAGGGGTTCATACAGCAACTGCCCTATTTCATACCACGAAGGCTGTTCGGCAGGAACGCGATATTGGTTATCTAACAGTTCCTCTGTACTCCACAGAATGATATCGCCAAAAGAGCCACCATTGCAAAGCTTTAAAAAAGCACAATGTGCAGGAGCTATGAGTTGTAACACCTCTGGGGAAATATTTTCAGCTCCTTCGGGGATTTCGCCTATGAGTATGGCATCGGGCAATGTGGCTAAGCGATTTCTGTAATGGGTAATAATAGTTTCTAAAGTCATTTTCAATCAATTATCCAAACATTTGCGCATCATTGAAATTCTCACCGTCAAACCCTGAGGCGATAAGCGAGTGCCCTAAGAACATATCGTTGTCATCAAAGAAGACTTCTACGTCTTCGCTGTAAAACAAGAAACTTTGCAAATGAAGGGCTTCCATAAATTCCTCTTTAGTAAGCTCAGGTTTATCGGGATCATCCTCGTCATCATCACCAAAACGCCAATTATCATTGTAGAGTTCTAAATATTTCTCGGCAATACATTCTTTAGCTTTGGGCAGAAGGGTGTTTATCTCACTGAAAAAAGAGTTCATCAGCTGTTCTACCTTTTCAGTTTCGCCTTCATCTTCCAGTATGATGCTTATGCCTAATTCTTCTCCGCCAACAACCACCGTTCCTTCGTAAGAAGTAGGGTCATCACTGTCCTGTGTAAAATCTGTAATTTTATAGGATTTCATAAAGTAATCATTTGAAAGGGCAAAAATAAGGATCTTTTGAAGATTCACAAAGTTCCTATATATTTTCCTTTAAAAAGAAAAATCCCCTTGCATTACAAGGCAAAAGGATTTCTTTGAGTTTTTTTAAATGAAGCTGTTTAAACTTTTTTAGAGAAGTAAAAATTTCCGAAAATTAGTAATTTTGTGTTTGAGAAAAAACACTAAAATTCAGGAACTTTGGGCAAAGATACAATAAATAAATGGATTATTTCCTTTTTAAGTGTAGGAAAAAGAGGACACCAGTTCAACCTGCAAGTGCAATTTTTAAATATCAATTTTTTATATAAAACTTATCTTTTTTCAAAGAGACTTCATCAAAGAAAGAAATGTCTTTTATCTCAATACGATATATAATATTGTACG
>NZ_CAURLX010000036.1:0-22442 GCF_963525585.1 uncultured Capnocytophaga sp.
GCGATGTTCGCCTTTCAGAAAGCCGTATTGTATTGGACGGCTCCATTACAAAAAATAGAAAGACAAACAGCGTTACGATTCCCGACGTATTCTTACCTATCCTAGCGCAACACTTAGTAACAGCCAATAATAGTGATTACCTATTCGGAGAAGACTTCAAGCCTAGTAAAAAGCAACTCAATCCTAAGAAGATTTCAGATACTTGGACAAAGTACCGTAACAAATACAAGTTTGACAGCAAGTTTCAATTCTATTCTCTCAAGGATACAGGAATAATGGATTTGCTCAATAGTGGTATTCCCTCTATAAAAGTTCGGGACCAGGCTCGCCACTACGACATCAAGCAAACAGAAGCCTACACCACCCGAAACCTAACTGCGGACGAAACTATAAAAAGCGCTTCTTTCTCTTTCTGATCGTGCGTGTGTGCGTGCGCACGCTATAGATGAATTTTTACTCAAAATCGTTATGCTTCGTATGCAACACCTGTTTATAAGAGTTAATACATTGATAATCAAGCAAAACACTGCATAAAAACTCGCATACAAAAAACGGATTTTGCATAAAAGCATATTTTTTGCATACATTTTTATTCTTTAGGGGGCGGGAAGAAGTCGTATAGGGGAAATGTAATCCTTTTTGCGTGCGCACGCTATAGGTGAATTTTTGCTCAAAATCGTTATGCTTCATATGCAACGCCTGTTTATAAGGGTTAATATATTGATAATCAATAAAAACAATGCATATAAACTTGCATAAAAAAAAGATGAGCTTTGCATAAAAACATACTTTTTGCATAAAAAAACCTCCCCTGCGTGTGTCAGTGCAGAGGAGGAAAATGTATAAAAGGGGAAAACAAAAAAACTTTCACGTGAGGGGTGAAAGTTTTTGTAAGTATTTGGTTTATCGTTGGTTATGTATTACCTTTGCGCCTTGTTTTTGGTATTCTGGGAATTTGTCATCACAAGAAATAATAGTCATTTTCTCAGAAATAGCGTGCGCCAATATAGCTAAATCATTAGGGTCATTATGCTTAGGCACGAAGTCCAAACGCCCAGCAACAAAGGCTTGTTTGTCCTCAAAAGGAAGAATTTTTACCATTGGGACTGCTTTCAATATATGTTTTATGAGCTTATCACCTGTGTTGAAATCCTTACTTTCGTAATTAATACCCTCTATTTTCTTTTTCCTGTAGAGTTGCGCAATCTCCAACAAAGAAATAGAGCTTGCATAAAAAGAATTTTTTTCATCTAAGAGAATATTAAAAACTTCTCGCTTAATCTCCTTTTGTCTTCCCTGAAAAAGTATAAGTATAATATTAGTATCTAAAAAATATTTCATAACTTCTCCTCTTTCATTAATTTTGTCATCATATTAGTTCCATAAACAAGGTCTTCGTCTAAAACTCTTATCAATGGTTTTTTTTCGAGTTCTAAAGCGACTTCTCCTAATGTTTTTTTCTTTTTAGGCGTTGTTGTTTTCTTGGTAGCTGTTGTTTTTTTTGATGTATCTACTCTTTTTAGCCCTTGTGAAACGGCAGGTTTTCTCTTGGCTGTTTTCGGTGGCGTTAATGTTGCTGGCATAACTTTCAATTTTGGGTACAAAAATACAAATTATTTTTATTTTAAGTACAAAAATTGTACCAAATAAAAAATCCCTAACCTTACGGGGATAGGGATTTGTACTCAAGGGTTAGCGCTTACGAGTTTTCTTCGCAGTTGTCTTTTTTGCGGTTGTTTTTTTCGCCTTCACTATGCGCCCATTCTCGTTGTAGCGGAAACCTTTCTTGAGCCGTCCATTGGCTTTTAAACCTACTTTTTTTGTCGCCATAAAATTAAATATTTAATTAAAATCTGTTGTTTTTGATTCTTCCTCGTAAAGAGCTAATCTTTTTTCTAAAATGTTAGCATAAGCTGTCATTGTGTCATACTGCATTCTTAGTAAATAGGCTTGTGTAGTGTCTATTTGTTTAATTTTCTCACTTTTCAAGAAATCTTTTAACTTACCTATTTTCTCTCTAAGTTCATCTTTTTCTACGCGAACTCGCTCAAACACTTGTTGTTTTTCTTTGTTCATATCTTGTTTTTTTATAATTGTTTTACATCTCGCGAAAGAAAATATTGCACAATATTGCGTACAGCGCTTTTCTTGGACATATTCTTTCCTTTTTTTGAATGAGAGGCACTTTCTTCTGTGCGTTCTATTAATATGTGTTCGTGAATGATAGGGAATCCCAACACATCTACACCTGTTCTATAAGAGATTATTTCTACTTTCATATTATAACACGTCAAAATTCAGTTCGTCTATTTCTGTTGGCTCTTGTGGATCAGGAAGAGAAGAATCCTCTGGAGCTGAGGCAAGCATACGTTTTTCGTATATGCTATATTGTAGCTCGGTGGCGGGTCTCTTGTTGTAGCGGTTTTTGTCGGGAAATACATAATTCTCACGGTAATCAGGAAAGGTCTCGGTAAAGAGAATAATATCGCCGTCATACTGGCTCTTGCTACCTCCTCGCATTTTGCCGTCTGCTGTTTGCTGGAAAATTACCAAAAAAAGTTTGCCGTCATATTTCTTACGTAGGTCCTTATCTATTTCAAAGTTGGGTGCCAGCTCACGCATTTTCTGAAATGAATCAATCACTATTACTTCATTTGTGCGAATCATTGTATCCAACTCTTCCAAAGAACGCACGTCCTGTGCTGTGATATGCTCTAAGGCTGTATCGTTGAGGTACTGATAAGCTTTTTCCTCATAAAGAACACTTTCAGGATGCTCCTCTATAGAGGCGTGTCCTACTCGATATCGTTGAGCAAGCGCATTCATAAATTGAAAGGCAAATCGAGTTTTTCCTGATCCCTGCTTACCGGTTAGGGTGATAACAAGACTATCCTTTGTCTTTTTCTCCAAGGATCCAAGGAAAAGGCTCATTTGTTCGTCCGCCACTAAGAAACTCTCTCTTACTTCAGGGCGTGTTGCCAACTGCTGAGCGAGGGTTTGCCTTGTGGCTGGCAAGGAGATTTCTGGCGCTTCTGGAGCATTGAGTCCAAAATTTTCGTCTTTTTTCTTGCGGGATAAAGATTTTTTTGTATCTTTGCCATCAGAAAGCTGTTCAATTCGCCCGTCTTGCAAGGTGCCTACTGGGTCTTGTGTGGATTGAACAGCTTTAAAAAGCTGAGTTCCTTCGACTGAGGGTAAAGCCCCTTGTGGAACTCGGCTTTTCTTTTTGCCTACTTCCACGTTTTTTAGCTCTGTTTTTCTATCCCTATAGACAACTAAGGAAATACGAACGTGCCGTTTTTCTCCGTCAATAGTAAGTTTAGATTTGAAATTAAGATAACCTAAGACATCTTTTCCATCACTACCCTTTCTATCTCCCCAATTGTTATAAGTAGAGTTCTTTATTAGTGTTTTTAGGTGAGCAATTACAGCGGCTTTTGCACTATACATAGCCTCTCCAAGTGCTATTTTCCTACCAGCCTTATTGGTAAAAACAACTTCCTTTAAGTGTCTTTCTATAGTTTCACTATCTCCTTTTAAGAATAGGTTATAATATCTTAAAGTAAAAGCACGCAACTCGCTTACTTTCATTTTTTTAAACCTTTCGGTAGAGACTTCAGGAAAGGGAGCGTTTAAGCCTGTTTTTACAAAGAAAATTTCCCCATTTTTCTTTACTTGTGCAAGTCCTTCTTTTTCTAAATCATCCAACCAAAAGGCACCCTTTAAATTTATACTCTTGAAACCTTCTCTTTTTTTAGGGAAAATACCTTTAGGAACATAACAATTTCCGGTTTCAAAAAAATTTTTAACGTAATCGCCTATTTGTTGCACAACTTTTGCCTTCTTAAATTGAGAAGAATCTATATTTATAGTCTCATTTTCGACTTTTTCTTCCTTTGATTTTACGGACATTACAACCTCTTCAGAGTTTTTTTTTACTAAAACACCATCTTTAATTAAGTATCTTACCGCATCAATTGCGTTACCTGTTAGGGTTCGTTGCCACGCCTTAACGCTTGGTGCCCATTTGAAAGAACGTTTTTTCAAGGCTTCACGAGTATTAGCATCAGGAATATTATCAAAGAATATTTGTACTCGCTGAGCTTCTTTATTGACTAATATTCGCCCGTTTTCTATATCAAAATTTTCATCTTCTGTGGCTTTGCTTTTTTCTAATGAAGCTATACGCTCTTTAACTCTACGAATTTCAGCATTTATAGATGCGTTTCCTCTAATTAAAGGAATTCCGTGTCTTTCTATTTGTGATACGTATTCCTTTGCTTCTTTTTGAGGAATATTATATTTTTCAAATACAGAAAAATCTTTAGTTTTTTGATATTCCTTACACGCCTTTTCGCTTCGTTTTATAAAATCTTTTTCAGCTTCTAATTGTTCTAATTTTTGATTGAGTTTTTCAATAGCGTTTTTATCGGTTCTTTTTATCGCTTGGTCTTTGTAAAACTGGTCCGGATTTCTTGCTACTTCATTTAATTTCTTTTCGGCTTTTTCAATGTAATCAATAAGTTCTTTATTTATTTCATACTCCCTTTTTTGTTTAGCCTCATTTTTTCTTATTTGACTACTTTTTATACCAGCTCCTCCTGTTACAGCCGTAGAAAAAGTGCCTGTACGAGCGCTAATCACTTCTTTATTTTTCTTCAAAATAACCGCATAATAACGCTCAAAGGCTTGATTATATTCTTCTAATCTATTATTTTCTTTTGCTTCTTCGGCACTACTATTGTACAAGTTAAGCATAGAAGTACCAAACATTTTTTTATCATTCTCGGCACGTCTTTCAGGGTCAAAAGAAATCAAAGAATACGAATTATACAAAGATTTATAATCTAAATCCTCGCTAAAATCTCTTGGTAATTCTTTCTTTGCAGGTGTTTTTTCTTCTGCTTTGCTTTTTTCCTTTTTAGGCTTTTCTACCAATGAAATAGCCTCGTCTCTGCCTCCGTCTTTTTCGAAGATAAAATAGATAAAGTCTTTTCCTTCTGTATATTTTTCTTCAATATGTTTTTTAGCATCTGCAAAAGGATAAGGTCCCATGCCGAAAGTGTAATTTCTAAGCCCCTCTTCCGTAGTTTCATAATATTTTCCTTCACCATTTTTCCAAAAACTTTCCCTTAAGTCTTTTATATTGGGATTTGTATAAGAGAACACCGCAATTACACGGTTGGGGCGATTGTCTGTTACCACAACAAAATTATACTTTTTGTCTTTTTTAGTCTCCTTCTGTGGTGCTTTCTCCTTTTTGGGCTGAGCTTCTTTTTTAGGTTTAGCTTCTTTAGTTGTTTTTTTTGAAATACTCTCGATTTCTTCTATTGTATTTTTACCTAAATAAAGGTTTATTATATTCAAAGTAGGTTCTTCGATTTTCCTTTTTAAGGTTAATGATTTGTTTATCAATAAATCATACCATACCTGATTAGAAAATTTTATTTTCTCCTGAGTATTCTTAAACTTAGGAAAAGTATATTGATAGAGACCTTTTGCTAAGGAGTTCTCTTTTTTCTTGGTCCCGTCTATGTTTCCTAAGTCCGACCAAGAGAAAATAAATATTCCTTTGGCACTCTCAAGATGTAGTACCTCATAAAGGCGAGGTTTTCCCTGATTTTTCAATCTTTCTTGTACGATTTTTCTTATATCATCAATAGCTGTTTTATCCGTTTCTTTTTTAGGTTTGCTTTCCTTTTTAAGTTTCTCCTTCTTCTCTACCTTCACCACGTTGCCATTGACGAACTTCCAGCCCTTGCGTAACCTACCGCAATCGTCTAGAGCTTCTTTATAATTTCCAGTGTGCTGAACGCCCAAAAGCCCCTCTTGGGGCTGGTAATGAGTAACAGAAATCTCAAAATGAGTAGCCTGTGGGTAATCATTTAGGATTTTGCTCAACCTATATATAATAGTTGTGTTGTTCTCGGCTTTTGCTTGTAACAAGACCTGTTCTACCTCCTTGCGAGAGACTTCTCGGTTATCTAATGAGTTAAATGCTTCTATGACTGTCATAGATGTTACTTTTTTTGGTTATAAAAATAAGCTCCTGCCCCAAGTAGTATCATTAGAATAATGATATTAGTAGTAGTGAAAAATCCCACTTTGGGCTTGGTTTCTTTGGTTTCTTTTTTTTCTTCTGAAGAAAAAGAGGTTGGCGCAGAGTTCTTGTTAGGCTCTTGAGCGACTTCCTTAGTGGGCTGTTCTGTAACTACTTTTTTGGGTTCTTGCTCAGCAGGTTTGGTTTGCCCATTCGTTACAGGAGGAATCAAGACGTTAGTCGGTGGGGGAGTTGGAGATTTTTCTCTTTTTTTTACGTTATATATATTGAAACCTTTATCAATCACATCAACGGGAAGATCAATCTTTTCGATTTCTTTATAAGAAAGATCCCGTACTTCTGCTAATTCTTTAATGAACCTATCAAAAATTATAGTATCAGCAATTATGTCTTTATTTCGTTCAATTATATTAAAATCGTTTTCTATTTTTTTAATAAAACCAATGCATATTTCTAAAAGTTGCTTTTTCAGCAGAATTATATTATCAGGGTTATTGATACCTGATTTTTTCAAAAGATCTATTTCTCCCCATTTCTCTCTCTTAATTTTTTCAAAATCCCTTTTATAATCCTCTATCCAACTTTTGAAAACTTTGACAGCTTGTTCTTTGTTCGTATAACTCATATTCTATTATTTTTTTCTTGTTTGACAGCCAAATACACTTGAGTTCCCGCCAATATAACAGCCAGCGCAGAGAGCGAAAGTGCTATGATATCTTTGGTATGGAACTCACTTACACCTGTACTTTTTTGAGTTGTTTTTTTTGCCATAGTTGCCATAATTGAGGTTTATAATAATCCAACAGAAAAAAAGTAGCTCCTGCAATGAGAGTGATTCCTATGATTCCAATTCGTTTTTTTTTTCAAAAGGAGAATAGGAGGTACTTCCCATTAGCCTATAGGCTTCCTCATACGAACTGTAGGGAATTACTTGTTGAACAATAGTATCGCCGTTTTCTTGTTCTGAAATAGCTTTTGCCAATGAGATAAAAAAATTCTTATCAAGAGCAGGGATAATTTGGTCGGCTGGGATATGTAATTTTTGTGAGACATAGGCTATATAATTGTTGGTGTGATTCTCGTGAGGAGGAGCCCAAGTATATATAAGTTTCCGTATAGTATTATGTCCTTTTTTTATCTGAGTGCGTGCATTAATCATAAGCGCACGAAGTCCATATTCTAAGGATATAAATTGTTCAAAAGCCTTGTTTTTATCGGTATTCTGAGCTATAGGGACTCTTCCTTGCCAAGGGTTGCGCTCAGGATTTTTTGGCACACGAATATTCCCAGGGTTATTATTCCTGAGTCCTCGTAAGTGGCTAACAGCTGGGTTTTTGCTTAAATCAATCATAATGTTCGTTTTTGTTATTTTTTCTTTCCTTTGTAATAATTATAAAATAGATACCCTCCAGCACCTAATGCTACCGCTAGACCTCCCCAGAGGAACCAATTAGTACCTTCTTCACTAGGAGACTCATAATTATCTGTAGTGGGGCTAGAAGGAGCTGAAGGCGCAGGAGTAGAAGGCATACTTGGAGTATTCCTTGGGGCGCTGGGAACACTGGACTTGTTATTATTTGGAGCTAATGTATTTCCCGCCTTGCTGTCATATTCTACATTGATAAGAGCAAATGCATCAATGTAAGATTCCTCAGTTATATGAGCAACAGAAGAACCCATTTCTATCCCAATAATCGCTTTCGCCATCGTTATATAAAAATCTCTGTCAAAAGTAGTTATTACCTTATTCTTATCTACAGACAAGGTTTTACTTAGCGCATTTTCATATATTGCTACCTTCTTGGTAGAGGTGGCTGGATAAAAGGCTCTGGAAAACTTTGCTACAGTATTAAGTCCTTCTTTATCCATTAATGTACGGATATTCCTCATAAGCGCACGAATACCATACTCGACAGTGTAGAACTCTTCGTACTTGGCATTTCCCAATCGCTGAGCAGTAGGGACTTTTCCAAACCAGTCAATACCTTTGTTAGGAAGATTGCCGGGGTTGTTCTGGTAGAGGGGAGAGTTTTTGTATGAGGCGATTCTAAAATTTTTCATTTTTTTCAGTATTTTATTAGGAAAAAGATTGTTTCAAAGTGTATATATGACCCAAAGCGTCAATATCAATTTCAAATGATAACTTCGTAAGCAGCTCTGTATAGTTTGCCCAATTTTTTTTATTTTTCATTATAAAATCATATATCTTTGTGCCCAATGATATAGGGCTTATCTCGATGCGAACATCTCTGAGAATTGCTGTCTGTCCGGACCTAAGGTCTAATTGGTAGAAGTCTGGAATGGTAGCATATCCTATCTGCTCACCAAATAGATACATTCGCATAACCTTTACTTGAATAGCTCCATTCGTATTCACATAGAAGTCCTCCGCTGTAGGATTGGTCATAGCAAAATGTAACTTGAGCCAGAGACCTCCATTAGCCATTCCCACATCACCTATACCACTCAAAGAGAACATAATCTTTTCAAATAAACGCATAGCCTGAGCCTTTTTTGCTTGTAATATGGCAAAAATAGCAACTCCAACCCCTAAAATTCCGAAAATAACAAGTGTTCTTGGCTTCATATGATACTTTTTATTTTTTTAACAATAAAAAATAGCCCTACAATAATCCCAATTGCTCCTAAAAAGGTCATTATCCAGAAAAATGTAGGAATATACGCTTTTTTAATTTCCTTAATATGCTCCTTCTCTTTTACCTGCGAGAGGCTAGCTAACTGATTCTTGTAGATATTGAGCTGTTCTGCTGCATTCTGATACAATACCAGTTGATTTTTATACTTATCATAATAGATACCTTGAGAAAGAGAACCATTTTTTTTAGATGCCTCTACTGAATGAAGCCATCGATTCAATTCTTTCTGGCAAAGACTATCACATTCTTTTTTTTCAGTGATAATCAAAGGAATATTCACGAAAATTGTATCGTGAAGAGGAAAAGTTCTCTCAATAAAGACGCTATCTATTCGAGTATATTCTATTTTTTCAGCGTCTTTTTCTTTTATTCTAACAGATTTACACCCTGTAGATAAGAGAATTAGTAAAAGAGATATTAAGAATGTTTTTTTAGGCATAATTTTTGTCATTTAGTTAATTCATTAATCCTATCTTCCAACTTTTTAACTTTTTCAAGAAGTTTTTCATTCTCACGAACGAGTTCTTCGTACTTTTTGTTATAATCGTCGATAAAATGTACATACATTTCCCTCATCTTGTCCATTACATCTGCTTCAATAGCGTCTGTTTCTACTTTTCTTTTTTTGCGCTCGAAGAGCATTCCTAACACTCCCCCGCCTAATAGCGAGGTAATGAGTGAGATTATTATTTCTGTTGGCATTGTTTAGCTTTTAGTTATTTTTTCTAATAGAATCAAGGGTTCCTGTTAAATGGTACTGTACATAAGTTGGCTTATTTTCATATTCATCTATACTAGATAAAGGGGAAAGAGTAGCGTCAATGAGCCACGTTCCTTGCACTTTTCGGATATAAGGACTCAAAGAATCCGATTCATAAGGCAAATTAATATCAGCTCCTGTTGTAGCTAAATTAAAAATTGTTTCCTGTGGAACTGTGTCAAGTAACAGATTCGTATATTTTAATATAAAATCAAATCCGTGAGGATTAGGAAAAGGAGTTAATTTTACATTTTCCATTGAAGAAAAGACAGCTAACCCTTTAAATTCACCTCGTATGCCTCCCGTATCAGGAAGTTTGATTTCTATGACTTGTTGCTGTCCATTGAGTTCAATTCCAGCTGTTTGTACCTCCCCTAGTCCATAAGGATATAAAGGAGAATTACTTCCTACAGATAAGACAGGTACATATTGGAGAGTCAAATATAAGGGCTTCTTTGGCTTTGAAGGAGCTACAGGAGGCGCAGACTGTGTTGTACAAATTGGTTTATAAGGGATTCCAATCATTTTATATTTTATTTTATACAGTTACTTTTTGGGTATTTTTTTTATGCGAGCTATCCAAGGAGTAAATACCCACTCCTACCAATAGAGCTACAGACAGCACCAAAAGAAACTTTCCTGTCTTGAGCAGTTCATTATTACTCTTTGTACTCTTAACAGAAAGGTGTGGCTGTGGAATATGGGTTAAAAAATCTTTTTTTTTGTCCATTGTTAGAATAAATTAGGGTATTTGTCCTTAACTTGCTTGTATTGCGAGGAATCCAACTCCTCTTTGAACCATTCTTTAAGAGTTAGTTTTTTCCCACCAGAGGTTGGCACAAGCCCGAACAAACGGTTGTAATACGCTCTCTTTCCGAACCTATCTGATACGATTTTCATCTTATTCTCATCCAGCTCACTCATCACCTTAAGAATTTTATTGAAGTCTGTACCAGTATCTTTCATAGCATCGTGGAGCATCTGAGCATATTCGGATACAGATGTTCTATCTTGGTTGAATTGTCTGACTTCTTCTTGATATGTAGGGGATTCAGTTTTATTCTTCTTGAGAGCTACCGAAAGAATAGCTGTTAGCACGCCAGCGCTGCAAAGTCCCCAGAGGAAATATTCTTTCTTCATAATGTTTTTAATTAAAAAAATTCAGATCCTACTTGAGCCCTTAAGGATGCGAGCTTGTTCCCGTCAAAAATTCCTCCGAACTGATTAATAATCCATTCCGATAGCGTCAAATCCTGAGCGTTACCTAAAGAAATGCTAGTGGCGGGACGTCTTTTTCCAAACGCATTATAGATAGCAACATAATTATTGTATCCCATTCCTTTCAGTGCGTTATACACTCTATCATAATTAGCCCCTACTCCTTTCATAGCAGTATAGATAATATCCGCCTTACTTTTCGCGAGCCCCTCACTGATACTTACGGGCTTATGCGAACGACTATATTCCATTTTTTTAAATCTATTCTTCCAATACAGCTTGTAACACAGAACTCCAGCAATACTAACAATAGATACTCCAAAAAGAATCAGCCCTATATTCACAGCTTTTTTAGCCTTTCTCCCCGCAGACTCAATTACCTCTGGATGGTTATCCAGATATTTACCTACTGCCGCCGTAGCAATAGTGGCGGCAGCAGCTCCTTTGAGGGAAGGTGATTTCTTTCGTTGCATAATTTTATTATTAGTTAATAGTTAATACTTATTACATAGCAAAAAGACGCAACGTTTTCTCGTTGGCTACAAATTTTTTGCGAAATTTTTCATTTGTTGCTATCTCGTGAAAAAGAGAAAGGCATTTATCATCTACCAAAGCGATATCCTGTAGTTTTTTTTGCCTACTTTTCGCATCAATAGGATTCGTTGTGTTGATTTTTATTGTTATTTCCATTTTTTCTTTATTTAGATTCATATTTTTTCAATAAATCACTTAATTCTTGATAGAAAGCTGTACTTTCATATGTATTTTCCAATACTTTCAAGACAAAGGAATCTACTTCAGGAGTAGTTTGAGTAAGCTGATTGAATAAATGGGCTTTTTCAGGAGGCAACTGCCCCGAAGCATCATCCACTCCTTGAAGTCCTTGAGGACTTCCTTTGAAGAGTCCCATTAGCATAGGAAGATTCTGCACAAAACCTAAGAGCATCTCATTGTTTCCCTTAGCCTTTGCCTCGCTATATTTATTTTCTAAACGCTCTTCTTTGAGAGTTGCAATCTCCTGTTCGAGTTTTTCATTTTTTTCTTTCAAGAACTTATTTTCCGTCTCCAGCCTAGCCTGATCGTGCGCTTTTACATGAAGATCCATTATCTGAGGAAAACCCAATCCTTGAAGTCCCATTGGCACCTGTGGAGCAACCTGAGCCATAGGAGCGGGAACCATCTGAACAGGCGTATCAACCTCAGGAACAGGCTCTTCTTTCGCAGATAATACAAAAGTTTTTGGAGTCGAAAAAGAACGGGTTGTATTTCCCAAACGACGCCTCTCTTCTATAATGATTTGAGAAACGCCCTGAGCTACCAAATCATTAAAGAAAGCCTCAACTGATCCGTACTTCTCGACGAATTTTTCATTAGAAAAAGAACGAGCTAACGGTTGCCCCGTCTCCTTATTAATTACAGAGATAAGTACGCTAGGGGATGCTTTTAATCGATTAATAATATCAATGAGTTCTTTTTTCATATTAATTGTTACATTTTGTCAATGCTCTATAGTCAAGAATAGCTTCACCTTGTCCATTTTCAAAAGTGATTTCTAAATCAATATCGGAATAAGATCCGTCGCCTTCCAGAAGGTAATAATCGCCTTTTTCGAGTATTCTTTCCCTGAAGAACACCTTACTTTCACCTGCATTGTGGAGCGTCAATGATGTAACTCCTTGTAGATGAAAGTAAGTATTACTATATACCTTCTGGGTATTCCACTGAGTCTTACGCATTTTCACAGGTATTAAATCGAGTGTCTTCATAAATAAGGATGAGTTGCCCACGGAAAGGCTTGTCCGCTACAGGCTCCTCACAGGATATTTCTAAGGTATATGTCTTCCCCTGAGTCTGAAAATCAACAGGCTTACAACCGTTAAAATAACAACACTCACGAGAACGATAGTTCTCTATATGTTGCATCTTTGATATATAGGTTCCATCATCAGCCTTGAGCCCTGCATTAGCTACAAGCTCTCTTCCTTTATTGTGGTAGATGAGCAGTCCTATTACTCGTCCAGCAATAGGAGTTATAAAGACATTGTTAGCCTTGGATCCTACCGCTATTTCTATATTGAACACTTCTTCTTTCGTTATCATATTTTTATATTTACTTTATCAAAAAAAGCCCTGCCTTACAAGGGCAAGGCTTCATTCTCATTGATAATTATTAAAGAATTAGTTTAATTCACCAAAAATTCAAATCCTCTTAGCTCGATACGAACAAACTGAGTCTGAGAAACTGGTACATTAGCTCCCTGTGGAAATTGCCAAGAAAGGTTGATTTCTTTCTCTGGAACAATAACTGGAGCTGAGGCAATACTACGGAATCCGTTTTCGTTTCCTTGACCAATTTTTGTGTATAGCAAATCCGAGAGGGGTAGCAATAAAAGATCCTCATCTTGAGAAATTTTGAATTCCGAATTGAGTACAGCAGGGTGAGCATCACTCTTCCAATTCGCTTCATTTAACGATCCTGCTTGGTCTTCAACTAACACTCGGGCGCTATCGACTACAAAATAGCGACCTTTGTTGAGCTTGTTTGCGTCAAAAGAGGTTTCTCCTACCAACTTTTTTGTATTGCTATCAATCAACAATACAACAGAACTCTTTCCTTTGGCATCAAAGGTGATATACTGAGTTCTATCCATAACCTTTGCATTGCGAGTATCTACTCCCATTGCGGTAAGAACGTGATTCGCACGCTCTAATTGAACTTGTCTGTTGTCCATTTTTTAAAATTTTAAATTTAAAATTACTTTTTATTAATCTTATAGATAGGATTCTTTCGGGGTGAATCCTACTAGAGGGTTACGAGCAGGAAGCTCCTCAGGCTCTTCAGAAACTTCTGTGTAGGAAATATCCTCATAGGTAGGTCTCCAGCTGGACCAGTCAGGCTGGCGCAATCCGTCCTCTTGGCAAGGGCATCTGAGTCCGAGAATTTTTTTCATTGTCTCGCTAGTTTTTCCTTCTTCGGAAAACTCACGAGCAAGAGAAATTCCCTGAGCTCCCGCAACACCTATAAGGGCTCCACGCACCGCATTGGCTCCTGTATCATTTCCATCTACGCACGCTAAGGCGAGCAGGGATGCTACTACAGCTCCTCCCTTTACAAGTTTTTTTCTATTGGAGTCCTTCTTAGCGTCGCCAGAGGACTTAGCGGTTAGTTCAGCTACTAGCAAGTTAGAGGCAGCTGCTCCTGCCACTGCGGAACCTCCTATCACAAGGGCTCCGGTCAGATTCTCCATTTTGGGTTTTTTAAAATTCATAATCATTTAGAATTAGAGGAGGCAAGGCAGAATCCAGCTACAAAAGCAAGGGCTACATGCCACCATTTTATTTTATAATTTGTTAGTGTTTCTGTTGTTTCTTTGTTATCTTTGTTATCATCTTTTACAGGTACCTCCCTGATATATATCAGCTCAGGAGGATCCTTTACCGCTGGCAGTGAGACCTTCTCAACTTTCTTGGCGGGCGTAGGTTGTGGCAAACAAGGGTGTAGCATAGTTTTTTTATTTAAAATTAAAAAGGAGCAATTCCTAAATGATTTGTAGGATGGAGTTTTTCTCTATAATTAATTTTGTCAGCTAAATCTTTATATGCTCTAGGATCTCCCCAAGTATATAATTTTCTATTTACCTCTTTACTAAGGTCATACAATTGAATATTGACTTTTTTAACTGTTTCCAATATCTTTAATCCCTCCTTGATTTCTTCTTCAGAAAAAGCTGGCACTTGTAATATTTCTGTATTAGGAACACGAAACTTATCCAATCTTTCTTGAAAGCTCCCCTGAGTTGTTAGAAATTTTTCGTGTGAAAAATAATCACACGCCTTAGGAGTAGAGCCAAAAGGCTTTCCGCTGGCATCGAAAGGACGTGAAAGAAAATTCCACAACCTAGCTATTACACATTCTTCTGACAAGGTATAAAAGTCCTTCTTGGAGAAGAAAAATATATCTTTTTGATTTTCTATATAAAATTGATATAATTCATATAAACGTTCTTCTCTTGTCTGAAAAGGATTATCAGTTCCCAACCCTTTTCCTTTAAGATAAGGATAGATACCTAAGAGAGGCTCTAATCCAGTATATATTTTAGGAAAAACGCTATTTTTTTCATTATTCGTTCTCTTACGAGTGATTCGCATAGGAGGAATGGTTAAAGCATCAGTTCCCCAAAAAGGCTTTGCTGAGTAAAAATCAACAAACTCAGGATTCATAGCATAGGCATAATTTTTTCCAATTCTATACACAAAAGGAAAAACGACAGCATATAGGAGAGCTAAACCTAAATCAGGATTTACACCACCTCTTTTATAGGTAAAATTAAAAAAAGCAAAAGAACTTATCTGATTAGCAATTTTTCGCAGCAAAACAGTCTCAGCAACAGGCTTGAATGCATCTGCTTTTACCATTGCTAGCTTTACTGATTCAGGAAAAACACCCGTTTGTACAGCTTCTTGCTCAATAGCTCGTACATCTCCAAATTTTTGGCATTGTGAAAAGAAATGCTTATTATAAGAGTTCATCACTATATGAATATTTTTTATGAGCATTCGCAATCGCGGGGCATATTCATACTTTAGATACTGGAATTCTCCTTGAAAGTCTAGAATAAGGTTATTCATTCTTTTTCTTGTTTTGTTTATTAATTTGATATATACAGAATCCTGATCCGGCTAACAAAAGTATCCACCACCAGCTTTTACGTTTTTTTTGGGGACTTTCTCCAGTTGGAGTAGCTACAAGGTCTGTCCTTTGAGATTCTGGAGGCGTTACTACAGGTGCAGTTGGAACTGTCTGAGTAATATTGCCTCTATCAGGACTAGGAGCTGGATGCGTAGGCTCTACTTTTGGAGTAGGACCCTTAGGGCGCTCATCTGTGTAACCTTTAGGAATTTCTAATCCATATTCTTTAAGATTTGAACCCGACTGATTACCAGATAATATATCACTTGTAGGAGAAGTAGGTTTCTTAGCAACAAGATTGAAATTCTCATCAAAATCATTAATATCCAACCCAAATTTTTCAAAAGCTCTCTTGATATAGCTATTCTGAGACTTTCTATTGAGTTGCTGGTAACAATAGCCTTGTTTTGCTATAGAATCTTTTATGCTATCATACATTTTTTTAATTTCCTTAGCCGCTAATATTACATCTCCTTTGGTTGCATTTTCATAGTTTTTACGTTTGAATAAAAAATCCTCAATCATTCCTGTTAGCGACTTACACTGAGTGTTATATCCTTGCTCTCCCTCTCTCTTAAGATAAGTATTCAGAGCCCCTCCGTTAAAGGTCATTCCCTTTTCAAAGGCACTTGCTGAATTCAGCCAATTCATATACGCATAATACTCAGCTTCATCAGAAGAAAGTAAATTATCTAGCTTAAGAATTTCAATATTCTTTTTCCCTATATCAAAGAGCTCTTTTCTTCCTACTTCATCTTTATAATAGTTCTCAAAAGTTTGTGCTTTAGGCAACGAAGCATCTCTGAAATCGGTAAAGGTAACCCCCATTCCTATAGCATCATTTTTCCTGTTCAAACCAAAAGTAGGCATAGAAAATACTATTCTTTCTCTATCCAACCAGTCTATCGGATCCCCTGCTAGATTTAATTCTTTGTAAAAAGCATCAAAAACTCCTTCTGAAAGAGTAATAGGAATAGAATCTTCTGCTATTTGATACACAAGACCATAACTTTTAATCTTACCATAAAAATTATTCTTGAGCTTTTGAACCATATTATAGAGGTCATTGGTATGCGATTTAGATTCCTCTGACTTCCAATTAGTTTCTTTTATAATTTTAAATACAGCTTCATATACACAGAGTCCAAAATAAGTATGATTCATTATACCTTGTACTAATTCATCTTGAGCAGAGGTTGAAGATATAATCTGCGCTAATCCTCCCGTATATATATCCTCACCTTTTTCGTTTTTTCTCCCCGTTTTTTCGCCATATACATTTCTTTCATAGAATCTACTCACAACTGTCCAAGCCCTTCTTGCTCTATCAGAGTCCCAAGAAGATTTTTCTTTGAATACACCTAATGAGATAGCCAACTCTAACACACCAGCCACAGCACCCAATACCCAGCCAACAGGGTTCCAAGCATTGGATAATGCACCTGTCAATATCATCCCCATCACTACCTTTGATAGAGTAGAATGAACACTTTCAGCTGCCTGAGCGTGATTTTGCAGATTATTTTCATACTCCACAAAGTTCATATTGATAATTGGATCATAGCTAACATCTTTTATATCAGCTGTACCAACAGCACCCTTTAACGCACCTTGTGAAGATGATTTGTCAGAAAACAAGTGCTTACCTCTCATTTTATTTCTTTTTATTCATCATCGTAATAGCCACAATAGCCCCTAAGACGACTACACCTCCTACAACTACATATATAACAGTATTATCCTTGGGTTTATTTGTATTTAAATTTCCTTGGTTATAATTCTGATATTGGTGATGATTATTGGCATTAGAATTTCTTTCTGCTTCTTCTTGTCTTTTTCTAAGATATTCTCTTTGTTCTTGACTCAGCTGAGATATATCATTATTAGTTACAGTAGGAGAGGTATTTGCCGGATTGACTCTTGGATTCCACGCATCTTTAACTTTGTTGTATGCATTCCCAGCATTCGCAGCAGTATCCCCAACAATACCTATATATTTATTAGCTTGATCGACGCCCTTTTCAAATTTATTCTTAGGTGAAGGTTCCCCAAGACCTTTTTTGGGAGCAAATCCGAAAAGCCTATTTTGTGCGCCATTAAGTCCTATATGTTTCATAGATAGTACAATTTCATCTGATTTGTCAGAATAAGGAGTCTCTTGCATTGTCGGAATCGTCCCGTCAATGACATAATACCCTTTATTCAAGTCATTATCTTCCTGAGAGATAGGTACAACTAGATATACGTGCGAGAAATCATCAGGATAGAGGCTATATGGCTGTTTGATTTGTCGAACAAAGCTATTATACCCCATTGATTTTAAAATAGCCCCTGCAAGAATAGTGTAGCTCTTGCAGTCTATTCCGATATAGCGTTGTACCCAAGAGCAAGCAGGAGAACGTAGTTGTTGTACATCGCTATCCGCATTGTACTGGAAATGACTGTATAGAAATTGATGTACATTTTGGCAAGAGATAAGGAGGGACTTACCCTTGAGTATCTTCGCTATTTTTTGGCACTGATAGTAATATTTATTAATAGCTGTTACTATCTGTTGTACGGAAAAGAACGTATCACCATCGCCTAGCTCCGTACGCTTACACGCTACTTTCGGAAATATATCCTGAGGATAATCCGATCGCAATTCACGATAGAGAGCTTGGTTAAGTGTTTGCATTATTTTTATCTTCTTCAGTAATGCAAAGGTAGAGAACAGGAATATTCTTTCTGCCGTTTAGGGAAGTTTAGGGGAGTTTAGGGAAGTTTAGGGGAGTTTGAGGCATTTTACAAGTTAATATTTTCTTAATTTCCATTTAAAAAAAATGCTCCCTGATAAAACAAGGAGCATAAAAACTAAAATAACGGCAAAGAAAAAGATCCTTGGGTAATATCATAATTAGCCGTTAGCACTTCTTTTCTTTTTTTACCTTTGATATTGGAAGTTCCTAAATGTAATTGTATATCTTTTTGATGCCAATTACATTTTTCAACATATCTGCTGAGCTCTTCGTTAGGATAAGAACTTAATAGAAATTTTCCCTTTATAGAAGAAAGAACCTCAAGTAGTTCATTGAAATGCATCTGCTCATAGCCTCCATAATGCCCTTGATCAGCACCTATGTAAGGAGGATCTACATAATGAAAAGTGCTATCCGTATCGTGATGAGAGATAATTTCTATTGCATAATTATTCTCAATTTGGACTCCTTTCAGCCTTTCCGAATAAGAATCTGTAAAAGCGGAAATTTTGCTGTTTAAACAAGTAGAATTTTTTCCGTGTGTAGTGATTCTACAGTTTCCTATTTGGTTCGAAAATCCAAAATTAGTTGCATACCAAAATGCCCACGCTCTTTTTACTTCATCAAATAAAAAAGGGGAATGATAGATAACTAATGCAGATTTATAGACTTCTCGGCTGATAATAGAGGATTCTACTAATCTTTTTAATTCGGAAAATTTATTTTTTAGAACTATGTAAAAGTTATATACATTCGCATTAAAATCATTAATAATCTCAATTTTCGCCTTTTTTTTCGACCAAAACACAGCTCCACCACCAAAGAAAGACTCTGTATAAACAGAATGAGGAGGAATAAGAGGTAATATATAAGGAAGCATAGTCTGTTTGCCTCCGTAATATGAAATGGGGGTTCGTTGCCACTCTTTAGAATTAGGTTTCATTTAATATTTATTAATTATTATTGCGATTATTGTAATAGTTGTTATATCTTTATTTCACCGATATCCCTCTTTAATTCATCAGAAAGGATATATCCTATAGGAACGCCATAGAGTTTGACAAATGCAAGAAACTCTTGGTAGCTAATATTCTTACACCTAAAAGGACTTTTAGGTCGATATTCTTGAATAATATCATTGATATAGGTACGTATATTCTTCTCACTGTATTGGGATAGATACAATGAATAGAGTTCTTTCTTAGTTTTTATATGTTTAAGAATTTTCATTTTATTTTAGTTATTTATTTTGTGTCTGTTTATCTTGTGTTTTACTTAACTTTCGATAGAAATACATACATACCTCGTATATCTTTAGCGTATCTTCTCCAGTCGAATATATATCTTTCTGCTGCGTATATGATTTAGAAGAATATATCTTTTTCCCTGCATATTGAACAACAATTCTTACCAGCGAACTCCCATACGCAATACATTCAGAAGATACCCGAATATCCTTACGGCAACAAAATAGATGAGCCTTGAGATAAAGTTCTAGATTTTTCTTGTATTCCGATTCAGTGAGCATTTTTCCAACAATTTATTTTAAACATTCTTGAATATTTTTGATTAAAGCATCTGTATTTTCAGCAAGTTTTTTAGATATTATATTCATTATTTCTTCTGAAATTGAATTATTCGCTTTTATGGTATATTTTTCTTTAAAGCCATTTTCAAATTCTACAAATGCTTCATATCTATCTATTTGCTCATCAGGAAAATCCTTGAAGCTATACCCCCTTTCAAATTTAAGAACAAAACTTATTAATTTGAAATCCTTTCTATTATCAATTATTTCTTCTGTTTCCATATTTATAGAAATTCTAATATTAAAAACTACATACACAGCCATCAGTTGTTTCAAATGGAAAGGATAGCTGTATGGGTTCTTGGGCTAACATGACCAAATCGTCTATACTCCTGCGATCCCTGAACATAGTACTCTGATAGGTGCTTTCCATTTCCTTAAACCAATCAATAAAGCGGGTACCATATCTGATGTTATCTATAAGGTTAGGAGTACTCTTTTTCCAACACAACTCGCAATTGCCAAACTTATTATGTATTCCGAGTTTGAAAGGTTGGCTATCCCAAAATTTGTTGAGTTCCTGCTGTCCAATAGGCGCTTCAAAGTCTGTCAGAAGCGGGAATATACGCTTAGTTTCAACATTTATTTCAGCCCAGCTAATACGCTTGGGCATATCCTCCCTGCGGTAACCAATAGCTAATTGATAGCTATCCTTTCCTTTTCCGAAGATGTCATTAGCAAACTTCTTAGTAGGGTTACTTTTTAGATAGTCAGAGCAATAAGGAGCACCCATATTAGGCAGACCGTTATAATGACCTTTGTTATAGTGAGCTATCATATTAGCAAAGGTTTGAGCCTGCATATCCATAGTCTCAAAATCTACCACTTTGTAGCTTACTCCTACGCCTTTCTCTGTGGAATATACTCCCTCTATGATTGTAAGAGGTATTTCCCAGTACTTCACTATGTTCTTCAGAAAGTCAATGGTTTCTGGTCTCTCCATTCCTGTATTGCAGAAAACATAGACTTTGTTATAGTCTGTATATTTAGGGTGGGTCTGTATATGCCGTGCCATACGTGCCGAGCTGCGCCCTCCTGATACGGTTACAAGTAGGTTTTTCATTCTCTATATATTTATATCAATTTTTCTAAATCGGACACAGCTACCAGAGTAGTGTATTTACCAACCCTTACTCTGTATATACAGTTTTCGTAAATCATATTAATGCTATTAATGCTAATAATAACACCTTCTATATTCTTAGAGATTATTCTTACTTTGTCATCTTCCTTAAAGCGAACCTCTTCTCTTTTTTTGTTTTGTTTCATTGTTTTGTAATTTTTAATCGTTTTGCTATGAGTTCTACTATATCCACGGTTACAGCATTACCTATGAGCTTATAGCGTTGTGTCTTTGAAATGCTCCTTATTTTCCCGTTATAATAGCCATATTGCGTCCAGTTATCAGGAAACCCTTGCAAACGTTCGCATTCTATTTCGGTAAGTCTTCTAACTCCATCAAGTAAGTTATTTTCTTGAAAAGAATTACTCGATATAGTAGGGCAAATAGAAAGATCCGCACCTTTGTTTTTACCTCGTGGGCGTTGTTTAATAATAAAATCTGAATTATGTCTTGTTAGAGCGGGGCTTATTCCTTTTTCGTCAAAAATTCTATTTTGTTGGTAAGGCTGTCTGCCATTGGATTCCTTAGAAGGATTTATCTGTATAACAGGCATACCACTTCCATCTTTCCTCGCTCTTGCTGTGATAGTAGGTGCAATATTTTTTTTCACTTCACGAAATCCCTTGCCGTCGTTGTGAGTGCGATATGTACCGACTTGTATATAAGTATCATCTGCATTCATATTGCCATTGGCTTTGATTGTGGTACTAATTTGGGCTTGTGATTGACTTTGCGTTTTTGTTGTAAAAAGGCAATCATCTTCTCCGATAGGAAATATTCCTGGGATACTTCGTCCTGCAAGATGTCCGACAAGGTATATTCGCTCTCTATTTTGGGGTAAAAGCCAGCTTGTATTAAGCAATTGCCATTCGATTGTATAATCCCCAAGGTTGGCAAACGCTTGCATAATCGCCCAAAAGTCTGCGCCAGCATTGGAGCTGAAAGCTCCTTTAACGTTCTCCCAGATAAATACACTTGGTCTGAACTGAGCAATGAGGGTAATTGCGTACTTGATAAGGCTACTTTTGGTTCCTTTAAGCACCTTTCTTTTTCCAGCAAGTGAGAAATCTTGGCAAGGCGATCCGAAAGTGATAATGTCAATTCCTGTAAAGTCTCCTCTGTGAATAGAGGTAATATCTCCGATGTATTTGGCATTTGGAAAATTGTGTTTATAATTTGCTATTGCTTTTTTATTTATTTCTGAAAAATAGTGTTCGGTAAATTTGTATCCTGCTCTCTGAAAGCCGAGTGCAAAGCCTCCAATCCCGCTAAAAAGATCAATGATTTTCATATCTAAAAATCTATTTCATTAGATATATTATCCATTAGGGAATATACTTGTTGAGTAAAAGAGGATTCTGTATTAGGGGTATTAACAACTGTTGTAGGGGCTGTTGGGGTGTTAGGTGTGCTTACACATAAGTATTGCACTGTGGTACGAGTTTGCCATATATATTCCGTTTTCTTAATAGTACCACTGAACAAATAGCCCTTTAGCGTACAGAATTGTTCTAACTTGGTTTGTATTTTTCCATTATTTAGCTTTATATGACCACAAGAAGCCTTGCAATTATCCATTAGCTCCTTTTTATTAATTTCGATGTTAA
>NZ_CAURLX010000037.1:0-21948 GCF_963525585.1 uncultured Capnocytophaga sp.
TTTACCTAAGGGTTATCACTACGAAGGAGATATAGATTATTTGAAAGAAATATTAGAGAAAATATGAATTTATTCATTAAAAATATAAAACACAATGGCTATTATTTTTTATAGAATATTATCGAAGCAGGGAGCATCATTCTATTTTCTCCCATACTTTTTTCTAAAACTATTTATTACCTCCTTGAATTCCTCAGGTAAGTAAGCAAGAGCCTTTTCCTCTATATCTTGAGGAATACCATAATAAGCATCAGCTATACTACCTGTAATAGCCGCAAGGGTATCACTATCCCCTCCTATAGAAACAGCTAATCGGATAGCCTCTTCAAAATCATTACTCTCTAGAAAGCAAACAATTGCTTGTGGCACTGTCCCTTGACAGGTCTCATCAAAACCATAGGTCTGACGTAGTCCTGTACAAGTCATAGAAAGGTCATACCCATACTCTTGAGTAACCATTTCCCTTATCTGCTCCTTAGATTGCCCGCCAAGCGCCAATGCTATACAATGAGCAATACACTGAGCACCTTTGATACCTTCAGGGTGATTATGAGTACATTCGGCACTTTCAGAAGCTTCTTTGAGGACTTCAGCCAAATCAGGAAGCCAGCCACAAGGCGATACACGCATCGCTGAACCATTACCAAAGCTATTATAAGGTTGTGGATTAGCACTACGCACCCACTGACCAAACCGCCCTCCATAAGCTCCCATAGGTGAAGGGTATTTTCTACACCAATATAGAAGACTATCCTTAAAGCTTTTGTTCTGGAGAATGGCGTCCGCTACAGCAATAGTACATATAGTATCATCTGTAAAATTGTTATAAGGAGTAAAAAGCTCAAAATCAGTTGTGTGGGTATTAGCAAACTCATACCGAGAGCCTACAATATCCCCTATAATTGCGCCTAACATTTTTATTTATTTGATTTATAGAGAAAGAAAAGCTAATAAGGAAGGATTCTCATTAGCTACTTGCTAAAAATTAATTGGTAGATGGTGGAGGAGATGGGGCTCGAACCCACGACCTTTTGGCTGCCAGCCAAACGCTCTAGCCAACTGAGCTACACCCCCAAATGATAGCGCAAAGATACAACAAAAAATCTCTTTTTGCAAGGAAAAAGAGATTTTTTTATTTACAATTATCTATGAGCTTGTTACGCTCCTGCAAATCGATAAGTAGCCTGTACATCAAGTGTAAGACGGGTAAATAAATCTTCTAAAAGGTCTTTGCTTATCTGTAAAGCCTTATTAAGAAGATCATCTGAGAACTGCTGTAGAAGCTCCTGAGCCGCTATAGGTTGTGATGGATAGAGCTTCATATAGGTAGCTTCCATTTCGGCTTGTCGTGCTTCCATTTCGGCTTCAAAACGGTCATATACATCACGGATTATGGGAGCATATTTGTTATAATTGATCATTCCGAGGGTCTGTACTTTTCGGAAAGTCCAATAAGCAGAATCCTCACTGGAATGATTGGTTCCTACTCCATAAGGCTTAGGATAAGAAGTTACCCCTTGGTACAGTGGAAGAAAAATCCCCAAGGCTGCCATTCCCAAGGCTACATAATTTATACATCCTATTGCTTGTGGAAGTTCTGGACGCACTTGCAAAATATGTGAATTGGTCGCTCGGAAAATAGCAACTGGACGATATTTTTCCTGAGGATTATTATTCGCATAAGGATCGTGAGAAGTTCCTTGATAGTGATGATAATACGCTTTTTTCACCTGTGCAAGGGAAATAGGATGGGTTGCTTTTGCATATACAGGAAAAGTATTCTCAGTAACATTATTCTCCAGTTCCGGACTGAAGAAAGCCTGCAAAGCCCATACACGAGGATAGTTATAAGTAGTATCCAAAGTACTCTCTCTTATATAGACCTTGTGGAAATCAAACTCACCATCACGATCAGGATGATACAATCCGTGTTCCTGGGCAAAGGATATAAGATCTTCACTCCCTAGAAAATTCTTTATATTCCTTGGGTCATACTCCCTGAGTCGTCCCTGATTAGCTGTTACAAAATAGACATCTTTAGGAAGCCGAACTGCTATCCACCTATGCCCACAAGCCGTTTCCAGATACCATATTTCTTTCTGATCTATAAAGGCTACCCCAAAGCCTTCTGCTATACCGTGTTCTTCTATAAGTTGTCCCAGCCTAAGTACTCCTTCACGAGCTGTATGGACATAAGGGAGAACTACACTCGTAATAGAAATTTCTCCTAATCCATTAGGTACCAAAGGATCCGCTGCTAAGGCTTTTTCATTACTGAAGATACTCTCAGTGGCAGTAATTCCCACACCAGCCGTATTAAATCCCGCACTCTCCCACTGATCAGGATACTGATAAGGAGGCATTCCCATATATCCTAGTGATTTCTGAGGTAATGGACAACGAAAAGAGTTCTGGAAAGAGACAAACTCATCTGTCATTTTTTCTGTAGGTGGATGTACCTTCAAGTGCTTAGCATTTACAGCATTCCAATCATCAGAACGAGCAATCATCATAGAACCATCTGTGGTCATCTCTTTTCCCACAAGAATCGTAGTGCATTCGGAAGGATATGTTTCCTGAAAGCTTGTTTTACTAATATTTTTCATACAAATTCATATATTAAGATAAATTACTATGTTAGGGAGGAGAGCTTCTATACTTGCTCCTCTTAGAGATAGTAAAGATACTAAAAAAATACTAGAAAACAAAGTTTTTTTGAGGCTTTTTCCTCTATATTCTAAGGATAACCCCTCAGAAAGTAGTTGTCATATCCTCATCTACAACCAGAATGAAATCAGCTTGTCCGTAGGCTTCCTTGTTTAATTTTTTCAAATCGGATTGAGTAAGTGTAGTGATTGTAAGAATTTGTAAATGTGGATTCTCCTGCTGAAGATACCAATAAATACCTTGATAAAAATCTGAATGATAACTTCCATTAAAGTGAACAAAAAGAGAACCCTCTCTCCTATCTCTAAGAATAGTTTCTGCCATAGTAGCATCCTTAATTGCTTGAGCTATGGGCAGGTTCTCTCCCATATGCGCCATCATTTTTCTCATTTTTTGGTACTGAGAAAGGGTTCCGTCATACTTCATAGGTAGGGTTACAATCCATTGTTTCTCTTTTATAGGCAAGGTATCCAATACTTGTAATCCCTTTTTATAAACCAAAGAAGCATATTTACGAGGAATATTGGTGGCAATAAAAGGGATCTTTTTATTAAGAGCAAAATCCACCAAAGGCTTATAGTCCGTTTTATAATTATTCCACAAACGAGCTAGGGAATCCAGAGCTTTTTGATTAATGGTTCCTTGTAGATAAGTGTTTAGTTCCTTTTGGTTATCTCGTTCGAACATTTCAGCTCCCAAGATAAGGGATCGCTTAGGCTCCAAATCCTTGATAAGTTCGAGCTGTAGCCAATGAGCTATTGGATTATTATGATATTCACCAAAAAGGACGATATCTGCCTTGGCACTAGCCTTGAGTAGCCTTTTATATGTAGTTATTTTTCCTTTTTTATCAAAGAGAACAAAAGCCTTCTTCTCCTGCGAGAAAGAGGAAAAAGAAACCATTAGAAAAAGGAAAAGAAAGAAGTATTTTTTCATCAATTACTTAATTTGTGCCCATTTCTCTGAATAGGTAGGAGCTAGCTTCTGTAGTGTTTGCTGTATTTCTTCTTTTTTCTCTAGAGGCTTTCCTCCAGAGAAAATCAAAGCAAGTTCATCTGCCTTGGCATCAAAAAAAATCTGAGTAAGAAAGCGATTTATTCGGCTGTTATTCATCTCATTAAGCTCCAAGAGGGAAGCTCCTATAATATTCTTTGCCTTTTGAGCATCTGTTACCATCATATCCAACCCTTTACGATGGTAGTTGTACAATGCACTGTGAAAAGCTTCGAAATCCTCTGAAAGAAGGTCGGTTACCAATTGCCAACGGTTATTGGTGCCATTTTGTTGCCAAGCGGTATCGGAAGTACTCTGTGCATTAAGAACTACCGAGAGCGCCTGTTCAAAATAGGGAAAACCTCCTGTTGGTGCAAAAGAATCTGCATCTATTCCTATAATTATCAAGGCATAATAAGCGATAAAAGAGGAAAGATTAGAGGTAAAGGCGCTGGAATTAAAGAACAAGGGTTCATTCTCCAAATAGGAAAAAGAAAAACCTTTTTCTTGGTAGTTCAGCAAGGAAGTTTGGTAGGCACTATTATAAACAGGGCGTGAGGCTTGCACCTGTACATCTGCTACAAAATTATTATTCTCATAAGAGGTAATAGTAAATACAAAAGAACAGTCTATCCGTTCGTTATCTCTTACCTTAAGGTCAGTCCATTGGGTTTTATTAACAAACTCTTGTAAGGACTTCTGTAAGGTGTTGAATACTTTCTGGTTGGTCTGATTCACTCGCTGGGTATTGATAGTAACATTACAAGAAAGTTCTTGAGCAGAAACTCCTATACAAAGAGCCATACTTAGAAGGATAAGATATTTTTTCATTAGTAAGTTGTTTTATGTAAGATTATTATGGTTAAAAAATTCTTGATGTATTTCCAGAAGAATTTCCATAGCTATTTCCGTCTTAGACATCAGAGGGATTGTTTTTTCCTTCCCTGATTGGGTGATAAAGGTTACTTTATTTGTGTCAGTTCCAAAGCCTGCTCCTTTATCATTTAAGGAATTGAGTACAATCGCATCTAGGTTCTTTTTTGTGAGCTTTCCTTTAGCATTTGCCAGCTCGTCCTGTGTCTCCAGAGCAAAGCCTATAAGACATTGAGAAGATGTTTTTCGTTGCCCTAAAGAAGCCAGAATATCTTGGGTTTTGATAAGTTCCAACTGAAGATTATCGGTTTTTTTCTTAATTTTCTGGGGAGCTTTCTCTTTAGGTGTATAATCTGCAACAGCTGCTGCAAGAATAGCTATATCTGAGTGAATAAATTCTTCATTCGCTACCTTATACATTTGCTCAGCACTCACTACGTGATGCACCTTCACTTTATCCTCAATCAGATGAGTAGGAGTCGGTCCCAATACTAGTGATACCTCAGCCCCCATCAAGGAAGCCATATTTGCCAAAGCAACACCCATCTTTCCTGAAGAAAAATTTCCTATAAAGCGTACAGGATCCATCATCTCATAAGTAGGTCCTGCTGTGATAAGAATCTTTTTTCCTCGAAAAAGGTCTTTTTTATCAAAGAAAAATTTACAGAGTGTTTCCTTAAGTGTTTCTTCTGAAGCCATACGTCCTTTTCCTACCAGACCGCTGGCAAGTTCACCATATTCAGAAGGAATATGAATATTCCCATAGGACTCCAAAAGAGCTATATTCCGCTGAGTAGAAGGGTGCTCATACATATCCAAATCCATTGCAGGCGCGAAGAAGACTGGACACTTTGCAGAGAGATAGGTTGCTAGCAAAAGATTATCACATCCTCCTGTTGCCATCTTCGAGAGGGTATTAGCCGTAAGAGGAGCTATCAAGAATGCATCTGCCCACATAGCCAGCTCCACGTGGTTATTCCACTGATGATCATCCGTATCAAAGTAAATATATACCTTATTTTTGGAGAGTACAGAAAGTGTAAGAGGAGTTACAAAGTCCTGGGCATCAGGGGTCATAATAACCTTTACGCTTGCTTGTTCTTTGACAAGCAAGCGTATAAGGTTAGGAATTTTATAAGCCGCTATCCCAGCGGTAATTCCAACAAGTATTTTCTTCCCCTTAAGCGAATGAAGATTCGGTATTGTATTTTTCATCGGTATAACGATAATAAATCTCTCCATCAAGCCATTCCTTTACAGCAATTGCCTGTGGCTTAGGAAGCTTTTCGTAGAATCTGGATACTTCTATTTGTTCTTTATTCTCAAAAACTTCTTCCAAACTATCATTATTGATAGCAAACTCACCTAATTTTTCTTCTAATTCTCGCTTAATTTCAGCATTGATTTGTGAAGCACGCTTAGCTATGATAGAAATTGCCTCATAGATATTTCCTGTTTCGGCATCTATTTTATTCTTATCATAAGTAATAGTACTTTGTGGCGCATCAATACGTTTCAAATTTATCATAATTCACTTATTTTCTTTATAATATCCTGATACATTTTAGTAGCCTTTTCCTTATAGGAAGATTCTGGATAGACACGGATGAAAGTTTCATAGTATCCCTTAGCTTCCTCAAAGCGCTGTTTTTCCTTTTGTTTTATACTATTTTTTGCTAGCTCATAAGCTGAGTGTAAGCGATAGTACATAGCATCTTCTCGGAAGTTCGACCCAGGGTTATCAATCAAGAAGTTATCAAACGCCTTGATAGCTGCTTGGTAATCCCTTATTTTATCATACCCTCGTGCGATCTCAAAGCTCTTGTGCTGTAGCTTATTGAGGAGCTCTAGCACCATATTATTAGCTTCTCTAAGGTTTTCACTATTAGGATACCTATCAATAAATTCCTGTAGCCTATCCAAGGCTTTGTAAGTATCATCCTGAGTAAGGCTATACCTTGGAGATTCCAAGAAATAACACTTCCCTTGCAAAAAAAGTACTTCTTCGGCTTTTTCACTTCGAGGATAGTTCTTTAAAAATCGCTCAAACTGATAAGCTGCCAACATATATTTCTTTCGGTTATAATAGCTATTAGCATACATATAAAGAGCCTCTTCCCCTTGAGGACGCCCTATATAGTAAGCAACTACTTTTTCCCATAAGCGTTCGCTACGGGAATATTCTCCTTTCTGATATAGTTCTTTAGCTACTTTATATTTTAGCTCAAAATCCTCTGATTTTAAAGCTTTTTGATAATCTCCACAAGCTGAAAAAAGTACAGAAGAGAGGCACGCAATGGCTATTACTTTTCCTTTTAGATTCATTGGGCAAAGATACGTATTTTTTTGATACTTCCTAATTTTATTTTTCAGGTGTATTTTTAAGAATTTCTAAGAGATACTTCCAGAATTTTTGTACAGACTTGATACTCACCCTTTCGTTAGGAGAATGCGCACCAAGAATAGTAGGTCCAAAACTAATCATATCTATATGAGGGAAGTGTTCCCCTAAGAGTCCGCATTCCAATCCTGCGTGGATAGCTGCTACATTAGGTTTTTCTTGGAAAAGACGCTCATAAACCTCTGTAAGCACGTGGAGAATTGGAGAATTCGGATTAGGCTCCCATCCTGGGTATTGTCCTGAGAATTCCACCTTATATCCCGCTAATTCAAAGGCTCCTGCAAGGCTATTTGCTAAATCCTGTTTACTACTTTCTACAGAGGAACGAGTCATTGAAAGTATTGTTATCTTTCCATTCTCTGCTTTTACGTTAGCAATATTATTACTTGTCTCTACAAGTCCCTCTACATTACGGCTCATCACGTATACCCCACAAGGAGCCGCTGCAATAGCTCTTACAAAAGCTTGTTGTGCTTTAGCTTCCATTACTTTCTCTGGGCGTTCTACTTCCTTGAAAGTAATAGATAAATGAGCTTCTACAGGCTGTAACTCTTTGAATATATGAGAAGCATTTTCTGTAAATTCTTTCTCAAATGCAGCCTTATGCTGAGCTGGTACCACCACAATAGCTACACTCTCGCGAGGAATAGCATTACGCAAACCTCCTCCGTGTAATTGGCTTAAGCGTAAGCCATATTTTTCATATTGTTGGAAGAGCATACGGTTCATAATCTTATTAGCATTGCCACGTCCGATATGAATTTCCATACCACTATGTCCTCCAAGGAGCCCTGTTACAGTAAGCTGGTAAGCCACTACATCTTGAGGGGTAGCTTCCTCTTTGTAATCAGAGTAAGCAGAAACATCTATTCCTCCCGCACAACCGATTTCAATTTCGGTATCAAGCTCTGTATCAAGGTTAAGGAGAATCTCTCCTGTAAGAGCATCAGAACTAAGCTTCTTAGCTCCAGTCATTCCTGTTTCCTCATCAGTGGTGAAAAGGGCTTCTATAGCAGGGTGTGCAATAGTCTTACTTTCAAGAATTGCCATAATGGCAGCTACTCCCATACCATTATCTGCGCCAAGAGTAGTTCCTTTGGCACGTACCCAATCGCCATCTATATAGGTTTCTATTCCTTGGTTATCGAAATCAAATACGGTGTCATTATTTTTCTGGCACACCATATCCAAGTGAGATTGGAGGATGATAGTTTTCTTGTTTTCGTAACCTGGTGTAGCTGGCTTACGGATAATCACATTTCCGATGGCATCGGAAGTAGTTTCTAAACCAAGTTTTTGCCCAAAAGCTACCATAAAGGCAGTTATTTTTTGTTCTTTTTTAGAAGGACGTGGTACGGCATTAATATCCGCAAAACGATTCCACACTTCTTTAGGTTCTAATTCTCTAATGGTACTCATTGTAAATAAATTGAAAATTAATACTTAACCTGTCTTTTTTGCATTTTTAAAATTAAAGACAGGCAAAGTTACGAATTTTTATTTAAATATCATAGAGCTGTAAGGCGTTTTTTATTTCTGTTTTGATACGATCCGCAAGGTACTGAGGTTCTATAACTCTTACATATGCCCCATAGGAAAGAATCTCCTTAACAAAATCAGGAGTAATTTTCACTTTTAGAGAAAGGATAATTTCCTCTGGGGTATCCTTAATAAAGACTTGGGAACGGTGCAAAGGCATCGCCCTAAGGTATTCAGCAGGATTCGGTATGAAAAACGAATCTCCCTCTTGCTTTTTAAAAGAAAGAATCACTTTCTCCGCTTTAGTACGGTCATTATCTACCCATACCCCAAAACTATCATCAAAAAAATGTACAATATCCTTAGGAGGGTCATACATACGCTTCATCCCCCTATCCTCAATAGACTTAATACGATCAAGACCAAATACTCTAAGTAGTTTTTTATCTACATCCAAAGCCAATACATACCATCTCCTTTGAGATTCTTTCAGTAAATAAGGTTCAATCGTACGTATTTGCACCTCTTTGCTCCCCCAAAACTTATGGTAGTGTATTTCTATCTGCTTTTGTTTCTCAATAGCATCCAACAAAGGGGAAAGGTATTGTGTTCCTTGTGGTATTCGTTTGTCAAATAAAATAGATTCTGATAGCTTCCCGTAATAATTCTGCAAGGCGTGATATACATCAAACGCTTCTAACAAGTTTTGAGAAAAAGCTTCTACCTCGTCTATGATATAATATTCTTGAGTCGAGCGGTTACACTTTATAAAAACACGATATATGGCTGCAATGATAGGAATATCCCGTTGTAAGGTACGTTGGAATAGTTCCTGCCCCTCAATATTCATCTCACTTATTTCCCAATAATGCTCTAATTGCTTATATGTATGGGGTTTTATACGTAATCGCTCAAGGATAAAGCGATGCCTTAAAAAAACATTAGCTAAACTCATCTTTCTATTTTTTTAGACAAAGATACGATTTTTTTCAAAACGACAAGTTGTTGCGTCTTCTATTTATAATTTTGCCCCATAAAATAAAACCATTATGAATATAGCCATTGTTGGGGGGCGTGATTTTAGCGACTATACCCTATTGAAAGAAAGCCTTTTAGCGTATATTTCTATATACGGAGTACCCGATAACATCGTATCGGGAGGTGCTAAAGGTGCTGATACTCTTGCAGCTCAATTTGCTACTGAAATGGGCATTCCTCTCTTGGTTTTCAAGCCTGATTACCAAAAATACGGACGTGGGGCTACCCTTGTGCGTAACACCCAAATCATTGAAAATGCCGAAGTGGTATTTGCCTTCTGGGACGAACAATCAAAAGGTACCAAAGATAGCATTACTAAAGCGAAAAAACTACAAAAAGAATTGTATATCATATTCTACGGAGAAAAAATAGAAGAGAATTAAAAAAGTAAAGCAAAAGGATGTTAATATAAAAAATAATTCTGTATCTTTGTCAATAATCCTCCTCTTGCCTTTAGTCGGGCTTCGAGCTAAGCAAAACGCGATGCCCGCAGCCTTTTATCTAAAGAAATAAATAGGGGAAGCTGAAAACCTTTTAGAGTAGGCGAGTAACAACTAAATATGACTAAAATGTTTAAAAAACTATTAGAAATCATTCATTCAGATGAGTTTAGAGTACAATTAGCAGAACTCAATAACAATTTTTTTAACCTAAAACAAGAACTCCATATCAGAGATCTTTTATTAGTGCTTTTCAATAAATATCATAGCCAAGAAGGATTTAGGGCTATAGCAGAGTATAGAGTTAAAAATATCCGTATAGACCTAGCCCTTGTAAAAAGATCTCCAAAAGAGGAAATACTTATAGAGTTCAAGTATCATTTCCCTAAGGATCCTCAAATAGAGAAAAAGCAGTCTCTTAAAAAGTACTTTGAAGAAAGAAAAGAGTGTGATTACTTAATCTCAATAGTTTGTAATGGGAATAAAGAGAAAAGAGAACAGTTTGAAGAAAAATGGCTTAATAAAGAAACTATTTTTGCAGATAGATATTCTGGAGATAGTCAATGGAAAGAAAAACTTGTAGAAGAGCTTAAACCGTTAGGTTGTAGCTTTGAATCTATAGAGATAGAAGTAGATAAACCTTTCAAAACCACTTACCACTTTTTTATCTTAGAAAGAAGAAAAGTAATCTTTCCTCTACGCTAAAAATTCCCCTAACTCCTCTACTAAGTTAGGGGAATTTTTATTACCTTTGCCTTCAACTTTTGAAAATATAGCGAGAAATAACAATCATTAACCATTCATTTTAATTATGAGAATATGTATCCTTAGTTTCTTTTTCATCTTCTCCTGTACGGCTTTAGCACAAGGTAGCGTGGTTACAGGTGAGTTCAAGCAGAACTACCGTACTTTAAACCTCTATGGCAATATCCGAAAAGCACTCTTTGTATTAGAGAAAGGCAATGTATATCTTCTTGAGGATAGAGCCTATTTCCTTAAGCTCAGCCCCTTGGATGCTAAGAGGTTGGGGACTTCTCATATCTTGTTGATTCCTCTCTTTGGTGACAAAATTACCTACAAGTACGATATCCCTATTTCTTTTGAGATACTCCCGATTCCTAATGCGCCTGATGTCTATTATACTAAGAAAGCCTTCTATACCGATAAGCAAGGCAGGAAAATAACCCTCTCTTATCCTGAAGAACTGCCCTTATCCCCTATGGAAAAAATCAAAAAAGGAATCCCTATCTACTATGAAGAGATTAACAATAGTGATGACTTTCGGGATATCCCCCAGTGGATAGAAGCTTTGTCTAGCAAACAAAAAGTAACTACCATAGGAATAATGCATTGGGACGGAGTGGATAAGGATGGGAAAATGGTCGGAGGTTACGATGAATTTAAGGAACAAGAGCTAATGAGTGAGTTAGCCCAAGAAAAGTTAAGCTCACTAAGCTATCTTCTAAAAAGTATTGTTCCCTTACCCGAGGAGCCTACCCAAGAAGATTGGCGAAAATGGTGGCAACAGTTCCAAAACTACTCCTTTCCCTTGGTCAAAAACCTACCTGCTCATATAGAATCTTTTCAGAAATCTATTGACAGCTATAGGCTCTATGCTTTGGACAAAGAGACTCAGAAAGTATATAGCCTTGACGAAAGACCTCAGTATTATTCAGGACAAGAACTCTTGGTGTTTGATGTTCAAAATGACAAAGTAGAACGAGGACGTATCTATCCGAAAGAGCAGCCTGATGCTACTAGTTTTGAGACTTTTTATGCTCAAAATGATACACTATATACGCTTAATAGTCATTTTGTCTGGGCAAAATATGTTCCTAAAAGGGTGAATGATTCCCTCTTCTACCAGCAGATAGCCTCTGCTGATGTCGTCCCTGAGCCTAACAAATCCTATCGTAAGGCTTCTTATCGTGATATTAAGTATCATATTGTACAGACCTACACCACTGCTGAATGTATGTATTCCCTTGTGCAAAAAATAGATACAAAGGAGTTTCAAGTGATGACGCTCGATACTAAAACAGGTAAGATAGAGGGGAAGATACCACTCAACCCTTTATTGGGGCATCCTAAGCAGTTAGAGCACCGCACACAACATATTGCCATAGGAGCGACAGATGACTTTGTATTTCAGTTGAAAACAGAAAAGGGAGTCTACTTCCTAAAGTGCAATGCTACCAAGCTACTTGAAAAGACCCTTTTAGGAAAGCAATTTGAGTGGGGAACTACTTATCTAAGCTGGGGAAAAAAGCAGTATTATGGAGATATGGATGCTAATGATACTTTTGACTTCTACTCTATTGCCTCTCCTTCCCAAAAGCATAGTGTATCTTCGTCAGATGATATCTATGACACCCGAATTATGGAGCAGGACAAAGAGTCTGTTGTGGCTTTTTATGAGTATTATGATGGCTTTTTCAGCGGGCTCAAGATGCAACGCCTTAACAAAGATACACACGCCCTGAAGGGGAAAAGCTCTTTGTTATATCAGTATTTCCCTGTGGAGGAGATTTCAAGCGGAAATAGTCTATCCACACTAAAAGCCTTTAAAATCAATGGACAATGGCATGTCTTTTTTACTAAAGAAAACGAATATTTTTGGGTGAAGGTCAAATAATGTAAGTCGTTTCTAAATTTCATGAGTATAAAGAATTTTTTAGGGTCAATAATTAAAAAACAAATAGCTATAGACGTTAGCGATTCAGGGCTGCTCATCAATAACGAACTCCTGTTAGAGTTTTCTGTGTCTCGCCTTACAGAAGCCTTGGGCAAACCTCGGATTACTGCCATAACGGATGAGGATTCTCCTTACAGCGCTATGTACTTATGGGACAGCTTAGGTATCTATGCCTTTGAGAAAAAGGATGGCACCCTAGCCACACTTGCTTGTAGGGTAGCGGAAGATAAGGATTGGCAACGTACAGTAACCTTTGATTATTTTGCCCTGCGTCCTAAGGGACTTTTCACAGGGAACTTTACCATAGCGGGGAAATCTCCTTTGTCCTATATTTCCAAGGAGCAAAGTATGGATTCGTTCGGGATGGATATAGCGTTAGATAGTTGGAGTGTGAGCTGTCTCTATACCGAAAAGCTAAGTAATGACCTTGAAGACCTTTCTAAGAAAGCGATAGTGAGGCGTTTAGCACAAGAGGCGATGCCTTTTCGTGATTACGAGGTGAGCTATATCCCTAATGAAGTTGATTCAAGTAAGGAGAAAGATCCCAACAAGTGGGCTTTCCCTCTGACAGAAGAAAAATGTGTGCAGTTTAAGAGCTTTAATTTTAAATTGGCTGTTGTACAGGAACTGATGTATGTCCAAGAGGTACTAAAACCCAAGTTTGATGTATATGATTTCTGTGAAAACTATACCGAGCGTGACATAGATCCAGAGGAGTATTACTTTGAAGTCATTCCGGAGGTAAAGAAATGGTTTATGGACTTGCCCATTCCCGCTTCCTTGGCGGCTTTGGTTACAGAACTCTATTTTGATGGGGGCAATGAAGTTTATGCACAGTTGATACCTTTTTGGGACGGAGAGGACAATGTGTTTGACATCGAAACACTTACCGAGGAGGATATCTGTCAGCTGCCTAATCTAAAAACCATTGACGGTACGGCTATCCTTATGTCTGAGCAGGTAAAAAACTTATGTAAGAGCAAAGGAATTGTTTTTGTAGAATAAAATATAATGCGAACACTCGTTATTGGCGACATACACGGAGCTTACTTGGCATTGCTTCAAGTAATGGAACGGGCACAGGTGACTCCTGGTGACCTACTGATTTTCTTAGGAGATTATGCCGATAGAGGCAAGCATACCCCTGAGGTGTTGGACGAGCTTATCGCCCTGCAACAGACACACCAAGTGATTTATCTCAGAGGAAATCACGATGCTTTATGCTGCGATTTTCTATTGGGAAAACCCATGTCCGACCTTTGGCGTTCCCATGGAGGCAAGGCTACCGAAGAGGCATATAGGCTCTATACTAAGGAGGATAAGCAGCCACATATTGACTTCCTTCAGTCACTTAAGAATTACCTCTTGGATGGGCAAAACAGACTCTTCCTACATGCAGGTTTTACCGACCGAGAAGGTGTGAAGTATGAGTTTTTTACAGAAAATTTCTATTGGGACAGAACGCTTTGGGAGTTAGCCCTTGCTACCCCTGAAGACCTGCCTCCTACCGATCCCTATTACCCCAAAAGATTGTCGTTATACAAAGAAATCTATATAGGGCATACACCTACCCTACGCTTTGGAACTGACCAACCTATGATGCGCCATAATGTATGGAACTTAGATACAGGAGCGGGTTTCAATGGTCGTGTAACTATGATGGATATCCATACTAAAACTTTTTGGCAAAGTGATCTTATACCGAGCTTATATCCCACTAGATAAACACAAACTGATAAGAATTCGGCTTAAGCATATCTACTTATGCCAAACTTATGTTCTTAATTAGTCTTTTTTTGAAAGTAAAATCCTTAGTATATACCAGAACCTCCAATAATAAACAGCCAGATAAATTTTCCTCCAAACATAGCTTTAATAAGCATTGCTGGTACCAAACGTAATAAGGAAGTTTCTACCAAAATGAAAGCCAAAAGAGCAAGCACTAGATAAGTATAGGTCTTTCAATAGAAAATAACTCTCTCACTATCTGCAGAATAAGCTACTGACTTATAGTTTGTGTTATAGCTACTTTTATTATAGCTAGAATCATAATTTTTGTATTCATAATGAAAACAAGATTATTTTTAAAAGCTCAAAATATACAAATTAATTAGAAAATAAAATACCTATCAGGCGCTGATTATTATCTTTTAAAAATTAACAATTAACCATTAATAATTAACAATTGTCTTTTGTACCTTTGCATCTCATAAGTACTAAAGATAATGGATACTATTGCACAAAACCTGAAATTCGTACAAGAACGCATTAATAAAGCCTGTGAAGTAGCAGGCAGGGATCCTAAAGAAGTAAAATTACTACTAGCTACCAAGACGGTAGAGCCTACTCGTATCCAACAGGCTTTTAGCTTGGGTTATACCCTTATTGCAGAGAACAAAGTACAAGAACTTAAGGAAAAATATGAAGCTCTAAAACCTACTCCTCATACGAATCATTTTATTGGTCACCTACAGACCAATAAAATTAAGGATATCTTAAAGTGTGATGTTAGTTGTGTAGAGTCTCTAGACCGTTATGATTTAGCCGAAAAACTCCATCAGAAGCTCTCTCAAGTAGGAAAAGAAATAGATGTATTTATCCAAGTGAATACCTCAGGTGAAGAGAGTAAGTTCGGGGTCGCTCCTGAGCAAGCACTAGAACTAGTAAAGCAAGTCGCCCAGTTTCCTACCCTACATATCAAAGGGCTAATGACAATTGGTCTTTTCAGTGCTGAAGAAGAAAAAGTACGTAAGTGCTTCCAGCTCCTTAAGAATATCCAAGAACAAATAATTGCACTTGGTCTACCCAATGTAGAACCCAAAGAACTTTCTATGGGAATGAGTGGAGACCTTGAGATTGCTATTGCTGAAGGAGCCACAATTGTACGTGTAGGAACTGCCATCTTTGGAGAACGCATCTATCCTGATAGTTACTATTGGAACGAAAAGCAAGCCTAAACCATTGGGTATGATGTATGTAGATGTTGTACTTCCCTTACCTCTTAGGCAGGCTTTTACTTATGAGGTCAACGAGGAACAAGCCTCTTTTCTGCAGGCAGGAATGCGGGTGGTGGTACCTTTTGGAAAGTCCAAATTCTATACAGCTATTGCCCTTAGAACACATTCACATTCTCCTTCCTACCCTACCAAGCCCATTGAATTTATCTTGGAGGAAACTCCTATTCTTTCTCCTAAGCAATTAGAGTTATTCTCTTGGATAAGCTCCTATTACTTAAGTACTTTTGGTGAAGTCCTGAAAATGGGTCTCCCCTCTGCTCTACTTCTAGAAAGTGAATCTGTTATAGAAAAAACAGAGCAAACTATTATCACACAGTCTCTTTCAGATGAGGAATTTCTGGTATATGATGCTCTATCTCAGGCTTCTGCACTTACCGCTAAGGAAGTAGAAAAGATCCTACAAAAGAAAAATCCAATTAAAGTTCTCAAGAGCCTATTAGAGAAAGGAGCTATCCGCCTGACAGAAAGGATATTTGAGAAATATCAGCCAAAACTACAAAAATATCTTCGATTTACTGAAAAATATCAAGATAAAAAGGCTGTTCACACTCTTTTGGATGAGAATTCCCTAAAAACAAAAGCTCAAGAAAAGCTTCTTTGGGCATTCATATCCTTACTTTCTCAAAAAAAGACATCTATTACCCCTGATGAACTCCTACAAAAAGCTGAAGTAGGAAAATCTGTCTTAAAAAAACTCATTGATTTAGAAATTTTAGAGATTTATACAGAAGCCATTGATCGGGTTTCTTTTTCCTCAAGTGCTAAATATTCCGAGCTAACTCCCTCCCAAGAGAAAGCTTTCCAAGAAATTCAATTACAGTTTCAACAAAATAGCACTGTTCTATTGCACGGCGTTTCTTCCTCAGGGAAAACATTTTTATATAGCAAACTTATTGAATCTGTTCTTAAGGAGGGAAAGCAAGTATTATACTTAGTTCCTGAGGTTGGGCTTAGCGTACAACTGATGCGCCGTCTGGAACTTTCTTTTGGAAATCAGATGAGTGTATATCATAATAAATACTCTACCAATGAACGAGTAGAAGTATGGAATAATGTACTTACCCAAAAAGAGAAAGCACAATTTGTACTAGGTGTAAGAACCGCTATATGCCTACCTTTCCAGGATTTGGGGCTTATCATCATAGATGAAGAACACGATCTCTCCTACAAACAGACAGAGAATAATCCTCGCTTACAGGTAAGAGATACTGCCCTTATGCTTGCCCACCTACACAACGCCAAAGTACTCTTGGGGTCTGCAACACCTGCTGCTGAGAGCTACCATAATGCAAGAATAGGTAAGTATGGCTGGGTACAACTCACAGAACGCTTTACAAAACAGCTCCCTCCATCCATAGAACTTATAGACCTAAAAGAGAAAACTAAGAAAAAAGAAGTCCAAGGACATTTCTCTGATACACTTCTCAAAGCGATTGAAGAAACCCTCCATAGAGGGAAGCAGGTTATCCTCTTACAAAATCGCAGAGGTTATGCTCCTTATTTACAATGTGACACCTGTGATACCATCCCTCAATGTCCCAATTGTGATGTATCCCTTACCTATCACCAATTACAGAAACAACTACGTTGCCATTACTGTGGTTACACTCTTGCTAAACCTGTAAGTTGTCCCGCTTGTGGCAACCTTAACACCTTGCAGACAAAAGGACTAGGAACTGAAAAAGTAGAAGAAGAACTCTTACAGTTTTTCCCTGAAGCTTCCATTGAACGTATGGATACAGATACGACCAAAGGTAAATATAATTTTGAGAAAATTATCCATCGATTTGAGAAAAAAGAAACAAATATCCTAGTTGGCACCCAAATGGTTAGCAAAGGGTTGGACTTTCCTGAAGTAGAATTGGTAGGAATTATGAATGCTGACTTATTTCTCTACCAGCCTGACTTTCGGGCAAACGAACGCGCCTTCCAGCTCCTAAGCCATATCGCAGGTCGCGCAGGCAGAAAAGAACAACAAGGGCGAGTCCTTATCCAGACTTATAACCCTTTCCAAGAGGTGTTACAACAGGTAAAAAGAGGGGCTTATGAAGAACTTATCCAGAAGCAACTACAGGAACGTAAGGATTTTCATTATCCTCCTTTCTGTAGGCTTATTCGTATTACTTTCAAGCACAAGGAATTACAGAGAATTAATGAATCCAGTAACTGGTTTGCAGAATCCTTACGCTTAGGACTCTCCCCTTATGAAATAGAAGTTTTAGGAGCTGAATTTCCTCCTATTTCCCGTATCCGAAATGAGTATATCAAGCATATTTTGCTAAAAATCCCCCCAAAAGCAAGCCTTTCCCTAGTCAAAAACTATATATTACGAATAGAACAACGATTCTTCTCTATTGGTAACTTCCGTTCTGTTCAACTTTCTTACAATGTAGATATATAGATTTTATCTATACCTTTATAGATTTTCTTTAAAATATAGATTGATTATAAATTTCTGTTTTTCTCTCAAAAAATAGACTCACAAGCACAAAAATTCAAACTTAATTAGTAATTTTGTGATGATTTTTAACCTTTATAACAATGGAACCAGAATCATCCTTCCGTAATTCCATAGGAACTGTTGATACCACAGGAAAGCGCATCTGGGCATACCCAAAAAAGCCCAAAGGACGCTATTATCGTTATCGAAAGTATGTAAGTTACTTACTATTAAGTATCTTTTTCATTTCTCCTTTCCTAAAGGTAGATGGAAATCAGTTTCTTTTATTCAATATCTTAGAACGCCGATTTAACATCTTTGGATTTCCTTTCTGGCCACAGGATTTCTATTTGTTCGTACTTTCTATGATTATAGGAGTGGTCTTTATCCTGCTCTTTACGGTAGCTTTTGGACGTATTTTCTGTGGATGGATATGCCCTCAGACCATTTTTCTAGAGATGGTATTTCGCCGTTTTGAATATCTTATAGAAGGCGACCGTAATGCCCAGATGAAGCTAGACAAGCAGGATTGGAATGGTGAAAAAATTCGCAAAAAGACCCTCAAATGGTTTGTATTTTTTCTTATTTCTTTTATCGTTTCCAATGTATTTTTAGCTTATATTATAGGGAGCGACCAGCTATGGGTAGAAATCAAGGGAGGGCCTCTACGCCACTTGAATACTTTTATCTCTCTTCTGATTTTTACAGGAGTATTCTATTTTGTTTTTGCTTGGTTTAGAGAACAAGTATGTATCATTGCCTGCCCCTATGGACGCTTACAAGGGGTTCTTTTGGATAATAAATCCATCGTGGTAGCATATGATTATAAGCGAGGAGAAGGCGAAAACGGACGCAAGAAGTTCCGAAAAGGAGAGGACAGACAGGCTCAAGGAAATGGAGATTGTATTGACTGCTTCCAATGTGTACACGTATGCCCTACCAATATAGATATCCGCAATGGTACTCAGCTAGAATGTGTAAACTGTACTGCCTGCATTGATGCCTGTGATGAGGTAATGGTAAAGTCGGGAATGCCTAAAGGACTTATACGCTTTGCCAGTGAAGAAGAAATTGCTAAGAAAGAACCTTTCAAGTTTACCGCTCGTATGAAAGGATATGCTGCTGTATTAAGTATCCTCATAGGTCTTCTCATAGGTCTTCTTTTCTTACGAAGTGATGTTCAAGCCAATATCCTGCGCCTACCCGGGCAACTCTATCAAGAGGAAGGAGATATGATTAGTAATGTATATACTTATAAGCTGATTAACAAAACCACACAGGACTTTGATCATATCACTTTCAAAATTGTAGAGCCTAAAGAAGCTAAAATAGAGATTGTTGGAAATCAAGACCTTTCATTGGACAAACAAGCTATGGCAAGCGGAACTCTTTTTATCAAGATACATCAGGCTTTTCTAACTAAGTCAAAGCTTACTATTAAGATAGAAGTATATAGTGGAGAGAATCGTATAGAGAGTACAACTACTAGCTTTTCAGGTCCTATAATATTCTAAAATCCTTACCATCTTTTCTATAAAAAAATAGCCCTCATAAAAACTAATAGAGGGCTATTTTTTAGTTTTATTAATCCTTAATTCCTGTTTGCTTTTCTATCCCTTTTCTGATAAGTTCATATAGATTTAGATCACTATATTTCTCATATTCAGTAATAGCACCTTTCTTATTGACAAGAGATTGGGTTTTCTGCAAATAAAGGTTTACAATAGGAGTTGCTAGTGCTTTAGGATGTTGTTTTACAAAGGTTTTCATCGTTTTTCTTGCTTCAGGAAAATCCGTAGAAGGTGTATTATCTACCCCAAATATAAATGTTGTCAAGTCTGAAGCATAATTCACTTTTATCTCCTCTATTTTACTACTAGAGGGGAACTTCTCTATAAAATCACTCTCACTAAGAACAAGGTCTCCTAATTCTTTCCAAGAGATTGTCAAAGCTGCATCATTATACATAAATGGGCGAATTTCCGTAGCTTTCAGATACAATAAATATTCCTCAGAAAGATAATCCTTAAATATATTCTGCAAATAACCTTTTTTAAAGTAGAAACCTGCAAAACCTTCATTCCACGCATCGGTTAATCCATAACTATCCAATAGTTTTCGGAAAGAAGCTACAAAAGTTCCTTTTTCCTTATTGATATAAGGTGTTAAACAAGCAGGATATTCATAACTATCATCTGCTTGAATTGCAGCTAATTTTTTATCTGCTTCTTTGTAAAAAGCGTCAAATAAGGCATCATTCTTAGCCTTATTAGTATTAGCTTTCATTTTCGTAATGGTTTGTTTTTGGAGGTCATTTATGCTCTTTAAAATACCCTCACAAGACTGCTGAGCAAAGCCTAATGAAGTAATCACAAGGCTTAAAAGTGTCATACAATATCTCATTTTTCTATTACATTTAATTCATTAATTCTCAATTCCTTAGGAATAATACCTAGATATTCCCAAGAGGAAACTCCACTCAAAGATGTTTTCTCTCCTGCAAAATTCCCTCTTGCATAATAAGTATTACCTGTATCTGGATCATAGGCTACAGCTATATCAAATTCATACCCTGGGCAGTTATCTTCTTTTGAACAATAGCTAAGCAAAATATGTTCCTTATTATTTTTTATATATGCACCATACTTAGAACTCATCGAACGCGAAACAGGCTTTCTTAGTCGATAGCTCATAGCCTTTTCTATTATATCTGAGATTCTTTCCATATATTCTAAGGGAGTGAGTTTTCCTTCCCTTAACTCAAAAAGATATTCCTGAGCATAACCACTACTACTCATTGTATTCACCACCTCAAAATAGCGTAGATTTTTAGCTTTTCCCATTCCATAACAAGCCTCCAAATAGTAATCAGACTCTTCCAGTCCCATTGATTCTTGTAATAATTCCATAAACTTTTCCTTAGTTGAAGCTTTACGGAAGTTCTGAATATACTCTGAATTGAATGATTCTGGTATCACGGAATCCATACCACGCACTATCTCGGACTTGGGAACTAATGGATAGCTCTTATGCCCTTCCTCTGCCTTTGTTACAAGATAGAAATGACGCACATAACGAGCATAAGCTGAATTGGATACCTGCCCTTTTACCTTAAAAAGAGCATTACTATCATATACACCCAAAAAATTATCTTTATACTGTGGGAAACAATGTGTGATTATTCCCACAAAAGCAACTAAAATAGCTAAGTATTTTATTTTCATTATGAAAAATATTATCTTTTCTTTATTTCCAGAAATATTAAGTTGCAAAGGTACACATTTTTTAGAAAATAATTGCTAAAATATAGATTTTTTCACTTTATTAATTTACCCTCGTAATCAATGTGGTATTCCTCATAATTAAAATCTACTAAGTCAATACCTTGTGGGGTTATCTTAAAAGCGGGAGTACGCTCAGAAGGCGAAACGAAAATATCCTTCCCACTGAACTGCCAGAAGATTTCACCCTGCTTGTTGAGGCGTGATATCTCCACCTCGCCGTGGGTAATGTAATCCTCTTGATAGGCGACTATCTGAAAGCAAGTAGCCATATCTACTTGTGTATGCCAAAGGAGTTCTAATGTAGGCAAGAGAATACAGAACACCTCATTACCACAAGCTATGAGCAACCTATCACCGTCTAACAATGCACTTTTCTCCCACAGACTGCTCACGCTCCCCCCTGCTGTGAGGACTATGCTTTTTATCTCCTCTTCTGCCTTATAGAGATAAACCGCTACTTGTGGCGGATGTGCTTTGTTTTCTCTTATCTCTATCTGATAAGAATCTTTGTAGAGCCAAAGGGTGTTTTTCATAAATTTGATTTTTATGTATTACTACATATTACTAATAGAGATAAATCATTGATTGTAATTTCCTCTAACTTGTTATCCTGCGCAAAAG
>NZ_CAURLX010000038.1:0-21702 GCF_963525585.1 uncultured Capnocytophaga sp.
GCTATTCATTATCTGTTTGATGAAAATGGCAATTATGTTGGTACAAAAGAAGATATAACTCGTAATAAAATCTCTAATAATAAATAATTAAGTTATATGAGAATAAAAGAATTGTTGATAGACTTTTATCAAGAGCTAAAAAATGATAATAATCAAATTTATGATATAAACGGAACTAGGAGCAAAATATCTTCTAAGGCTGAAAAATTATTAAATATTATAGATAAGAAAGATCAGCAGTGTATGTGTATTGATAAAAAAATTTTTTCTTTTCTGAATTTCATAAATGGCTATGATACACCAAGATATGAAGATAATATGTATTTGTTTAATAATGTTGATTTAGAAAGAGAATATAATATGTTAGAAGATATCGATTTATTAGAAGGAATTAATTTGGAAATATAAAGACTAATGTTTGGTAATATTCGGGTACGAGTTGCAAGCTCACACCAGCGGGGGTATTGAAAAAAATAGTTATGAATAAAAAGATCTTAAAAGAAGGGGAGGTATATGCAATACCTCTATCAGATGGTAGTTATACGATAGCCCAGCTATATAATAAATATATTTTTGGGAAGAACAAATCCTTTGATACATTTACCTTTTTTAATTATAAATACAATTCATTACAAGAGATAATAGAAAAATGGTATCATTTAGATATGTCTTCCCCATTCGCAATAGCAACAATAAATTCAAAACCTTGGATATATGGATGGATTTTGTTAGGAGAAAAAAATATTGAAATAGATATTATATACAAAAATAATATTCTTAAGTTAGGTCATTACAATAATTACTCCACAGACCCTCATTCATTTTTAAATCCCTTTTTTGGATTATATCCTTGGGACTGTGACCCTGATGTAGATGAAGCTCCTGAAAAATCTTTTATAAAGCACTTATTACCTAATTATGAACCTTATGAAAAAATTAAATATTTAAAAGATTATTCAACAGAAGAACTGATTCATCTATTAGGAGAAGAACATATTCGAGTAAAAGAACGTTTGAAAAAAGGGTAAGGTTCCGATGGGACATATCAAATGTAATAAAATGGGATAAATATGAATGTAAAAAATGTAAGACTTATTAACAAGGAAGAAAGGGATGAAATAAATCGCTTATCTAACGAGGCTCTAAAATTATTAAACTTATCTGATGAATCAAATATCATTGATATCTTAAATAAAATGAATATATTTGTAGATAATTTCATAGAAAATAATAGTGATAATAGTTTAGAGGAAGACTATGCTTATAAATTCGGGTCTCTCTTCGGTAACTTGATAAATGCTAAATATGAATGGCAATGGTATTATATTGAGAATGAAAAAGATATTTTTTATGGTGTAGTGTCTCAAAAGCAGAGAGCTTGCTGTATTTGCCATAATTATTTTTATGAAATACTTACCCAAAAACGTTCTAACAACTTTAAATTACTTTTTAGTATGATTGAAAAAGAATATCCCAAAAATTGGTATTTTGTTGTTTTAAAATAGAAAAGGGTAATGTTTTAGTTGTGTTGTTAAGAATTCCCCTCGCTGACGCGAGTCACATCAGTGGGGGGGATCCTGCAAAAACGTGCTACTTTTATAAACTAATACTAAAAAAATTAAGCGTAAAAAGACAAAAATAAGGACTGTGGAAACAAATAGATTAGATTATTTAATTGATAAAATAACAGACTATTGGAATGAATATGTAACAGAAAATATCGCTTTTTTGAAAAAAGAAGTGTTATTTATCTCAGAATTTTTCCATTTAATAAATTTTTCTATATTCCCAATATCAATAGAAGAAATTGAATATCAAATAGCTAATATTGAGAATGACAATCAAAAGTTTCTGAATAATTCAGTTACTTTGAATAAAAAAATCTCAAGTACTTTACTGGAATATAAGACTTTTAAAGAAATGTCAGAAGTAGAAAAAAAGTTGTTTGATTTATTTATATGTTTCTTTGTAGGAGGGGTAGAAGATAGCGAGCTTATAATAGAATATGCTTCTTATGATTTACTTACTCTTGGAGTTCCAGAAGAAACTATAATTAAAAAGTTATATCAACACTTTGGTGATATTATAGATTATCAAGAATGATAATAATGTTACAGCTGTGTTGTTGAAATTCTAACAATTTACTAATCAACACAATACAGAATAATTAAAGCTCAATTTCCTTTATACACCGTAGAGAAAAGCGTTTTTTAAGCCTATAATGTGCTCTAAATAGTGTGAGGGGAATTATGAATTGTGAATTGGGCACAAGCAGCAAGCTTGCGCCAGCGGGGCGAATTAGGAGAGCGAATAGCTTCGACAAGAAAAGGAATGGAATAATTGTTCTAAATTGTAATGTTATGTCATTTGAAGAAGAAGTAGTAAAATCTTTAGATTCAACAAAAGAATTAAATTCTTTTCAACCAATGAGAGATATGGTTGCTTTAGCAAGGGGTAAGAATATTTCCGATAAAGAAATTAAGTCTAAACTGCTAAGTTTGTTTGTCAAGTATTATGAAGAAGGGGAGAATAACAATGAAGAATCTCGTGATAGAGCTGATAAAATAGCAGATTTATTAGATGAAATGGATTATAATCGTGTCTAAAAAAATAATGTATCTGATGTTTTAGGCAATGTATCAGATGTCTTGTTAAAGCAAAAAAGGGTAATGTATCAGATGTGTTGTTAAAATTTCAATACCCTTAAAATCAACACAATATAAAAGAAATACCCTACTATTTCGCTTTACCCACCATAGAGAAAAGCGTTTTTTAAGCCTATAATGTGCTCTAAATAACATGAGTTCAGTATAACAGAAATCGCCCACAGATTTTCCCTTATTGGGGTATTTCTTACAGTTTGTGCCTACTACTCAGTAGTGCCTTTGACTCTTTATGAGAGCTACAAGCTCTTAGTATAATAGGTACGAGCTGCAAGCTCGCACCAGCAGAGGAGAAGGAGGGGTAAATATTCCTAAATCTCCTTTAGGCAAATGAAATATTTAAAAGAATTAGGTTTTTAGTATGGCATACTTTTTATATAGAAAAGATTTAGCTTTTTTTGTATCTCCTAAAATTGCAGAATGTATCATTAATAATGTAGAAATAGAAGATTCGGAGATTATGGCTATAACTTTTACTTTTTTAGGTGATAGATATAAAACAATTATAGATAGAGAATTTGCAAACAAATACTATATTGTGAATGAAGATGTTTTTGATTTAGAAACAGATCATAAAGAAGAATTATTTTTTGAGTTACAACCTGTCCCTTATTCATTATTTAAGAATTTTCTCTCTAAGAATAATATACGCTGGCAGTAGGTAATATATCAGATGGGTTGTTAAAGCAAGAGGAATAGAAAATACAAAAACAGCCAACTCCAACAAGCCCCTACCTATTACTATAAAGGGAGAACAACCTTTGTAGGAGGAGATCTATCACCTGAAGTTTTACAAAACTAAATAAAAAATAATGAGCTATAGAATATTTATTGGGAATGATATTGATAAATTATCTGATTTTATAGAATTATATATTTTTAATAAAACAGAACATATCAATTTATTTAGAACATTGAAGGAGTTAAAATTACTCTTTCCTATAATTAGAGAATTAGAAGATTATAGTGAAGATGTCAATTTGTATAAAAAGGAAATTGAAGAACTGATAGAAGAGATAGACAAGATACAAAAAAATGACAGCCTAAAAAATAATTATTTTTTGGATTCTTTATATATTAGTGCTAAAAAAGCTTTAGATAAACATTTACAATTAATATGTATAGGAGGGGAAGATTAAGAGATAAAGGAGAAATATTTCAAACGTGCTGATAGAACTATTTTTACATAAAAAAATAATAGATTCAATTTCTATTGTATAATTTTTGCGTATCTTTGCCCTTTCAAAAGTTAAGATGAAACACTTAGAAGCCATAGGGCGTTATTTCCTAATGATATACGAAGTCTTTCGTAAGAGAACAAAATGGTCAATGACTAAGAGGCTCATTATGAAAGAAATAGATGACCTTATGTTTGGTTCTTTAGGAATAATAGCCTTTATATCCCTCTTCGTTGGGGCGGTAATTGCCATCCAAATGGCGTTGAATATTGATAATCCTCTTATTCCTAAGAGCTTGATAGGTTTTGCTACACGGCAAACAATTGTTTTGGAATTTGCACCTACTTTTACGTCTATTATTGTAGCGGGAAAGGTAGGTTCCTTTATTACCTCTAGCATAGGAACGATGAGAGTAACTGAACAGATAGATGCTCTGGATATAATGGGAGTTAATTCTTTGAATTACCTTATATTCCCGAAGATTATAGCGCTGCTTTTGTATCCTTTTGCGATTTCCTTGGCGATGGCTCTGGGTATCTATGGAGGCTATATAGCCGCTACAATGGGACATTATGCTACCTCAGCAGAGTTCTTGGAAGGGCTTAAGCTACAATTCCGCGCTTTTGACATTACTTATGCCTTTATCAAAAGTATTATTTTTGCTTTTGTATTAGCAACTATTCCAGCTTATCACGGCTATTATATGAAAGGGGGCGCACTGGATGTGGGCAAAGCTAGTACTACTTCTTTTGTATGGACGAGTGTAGCGATTATTATTATTGATTTTATTATTACTCAAATTCTTCTTACGTAAATGATTGTTGTTCAGGATATAAAAAAATCTTTTGAAGGAGTGGAAGTTCTTAAAGGAATTTCAGCTACATTTCACAAGGGTAAAACGAATCTTATCATTGGGCAGAGCGGTTCAGGTAAAACGGTCTTCCTCAAGACACTACTGGGACTTCACACTCCTGATAGTGGGAATATTATCTATGATGGGGTTAAGTATGCCGATATGAATAAAGAACAACGCCGAAGGCTCCGACAAGAGATGGGAATGGTCTTTCAGGGAAGTGCTCTTTTTGACTCAATGACAGTAGAGGAGAACGTAATGTTCCCTTTGCAAATGTTTTCCTCACTTTCACCATCAGAGATGAAGGATCGTGTGGATTTCGTATTGGAAAAGGTGAATCTAGTCAATGCACATCACAAGAAGCCTTCTGAAATATCAGGAGGTATGCAAAAGCGAGTAGCTATCGCACGTGCAGTGGTGAATGCTCCTAAATATCTCTTCTGTGATGAACCCAATTCTGGGCTCGATCCTAAGACAGCAATAGTCATAGATAACCTTATCCACTCAGTTACACAAGAGTTCAATATCACTACGATTATTAATACTCACGATATGAACTCTGTGATGGAGATTGGAGAGCAGATTATTTTCTTAAAGAATGGTTATAAAGAATGGGAAGGAAGCAAAGAGACAATATTCAGAACTGATAATGAAGCGGTTACTGATTTTGTGTATTCTTCCGAACTCTTCAAAAAGGTAAGGCAAATGTATCTTCTTGATAACCATTAGGTATTACATCCCTATAAGTTTCCTATATTCGTCTGCTTTTAGGAGCGTATCTAACTCACTTGGGTCAGAGGGTTTTATTTGTATAATCCAAGCTTCATAAGGAGATTTATTAATTTCTTCAGGCTTTCTTACAAGGTCTTTGTTAAAATCTATAATTTCTCCTGAAAGGGGCATAAAGAGATCTGAAAGGGTTTTTACAGCTTCTACAGTACCAAATACCTTGTCCTTTGGGAGAGTTTCTCCTAAGGTTTCTACCTCTACATATACAATGTCACTAAGCTCACTTTGAGCAAAGTCTGTAATTCCTGCATAGAATAATTCACCTTCTTTCTTCACCCATAGGTGCTCTGGAGTGTAATAAAGTTCTTCTGGAAAATTCATATATAAAAAGTTAATAATATTTGGTCGCAAAAATAAGGAATTTTCAGCAAAAAAAATGGAAATTATTTTGCCTATTTCTCTCGTTTTTTTCAATAAAAATTCTTATCTTTACACCTTAATTATGATAAGAATAAATTTCTATTAATAACAGACTTATGAGAAAAAAAATAATTGCAGGAAACTGGAAAATGAACAATGATGCGGGGCAATCCGCAGAGCTCATTGCCGCTTTGCTACAGAAGCTCCCACAGACTAAGGCCGAGGTGATTATAGCCCCGTCTTTTGTGAATCTGGCTTTAGCAGTGGAAAAAACAAAAGGGAGTCCTATTGTGGTAGCTGCACAGAATATGCACTTTGCTGAAAAAGGGGCTTTCACTGGAGAAGTATCCGCTTCTATGCTTGAGGCTATAGGGGTTAGAACCACTATCTTAGGACACTCCGAACGTCGTGAGTACTTTAATGAAACGGACGAAAGTCTCGCCAAAAAGGTAGATACTGCCCTTGCTCATCAGTTCCGTATCATCTTCTGTATAGGGGAGAAACTTGCCGAACGTAGGGCAGAGAAACACTTTGAAGTGGTGCAGCGCCAAATAGAAAAAGCTCTTTTCCACTTACCTGAGGATGCTTGGAAGCATATTGTACTTGCTTACGAACCAGTATGGGCTATTGGTACGGGTGAGACAGCTACTCCTGAGCAAGCGCAAGAGATACACGCTTTTATCCGCAAGACCGTAGCGGATAAGTATGGCAAGGAAGTGGCCGATAATCTCACTATTCTATATGGTGGCAGCTGTAATGCCAAGAATGCGGCTTCTCTTTTTGCTAATCCTGATGTAGACGGAGGCCTCATAGGAGGAGCTGCCCTTGTAGCAGATGATTTTATCTCCATTATTCAGGCGATGAAATAAGTCAAAAATATTTACCAAGAGGGATAGGGGAGACTCTATCCCTTTTTTAAACTTATAGATATGAAAAAAGTGACTTTTATTCTGCTATTCGTTTTGTTCTCTTCAGCTATGGCACAGCCTTGTACCTATAAGGATGTATTAAGCAAAATGACCCTCTTCTATGACAAAACCTATCCCTCCAAGATAGATATTCAGAAGGCGGACTTCTCCTCCGTTATTCTCAATCAAAGTACAGATTATTTAGGGGCTATAGGGGTTCATAAAAAACGCTTAGTGGTCTTGATTTCTTCTGCTAAGCGCAATCCTCAGAATCCTTTGGTGTATGAAATAGCGGGGAAAACACGAGTGGGGAAGAATGTCAGGCAATTCAAGGGGAGTATAACCCTTACCCAACTTATCTCAGGCAAACCAGAAGATACCACAAATGATCTCTACACAGAAAATAGTGGTGTACAGGAGGAAGGCGTGGCCGTGGGCGATTTCATTTTGGACGAATATGAAGACCTCCCAGCCACTGGGGTATTCAAGGGTAAAGTACTCTTATGGTGGTTTCTCTCCAAAAAGGGAAAGATAGAATATAATGATGGCTATCTCATAGCAGATCCTTACTTGAATAATGCCTATATAGGGACTTGGACAAGCAAGCAAACACATAAGTCTCAGCAAGTGAGTTGGGGGCACTATCGTGTTCCCTGTGCAGGTGATTTGGATATGGGTGCAGGAGAATTTTCCCCTGCCCCTGAGTATTATAAATATGGTTGGGACGAATATATCCAAGAGATTAGAAAGAAGTATCCCGATGCTTATAAAGATTAAAAATATGAAAAAACTATTACTACTCATTACATTCCTGAGTTCTTTTTTTGTAAGAGGACAAATGACAAAGGATGACCTCATAGGGAAGACTTTCGTAGCAGATGTTACACAATATACCCCTGAAATCAATGGAGAACCTCTCTATAAGCATAGCAACGAGCAGCACCCACAAGTGAATCTCTATCTTATTTTTGAAAAGAAACAAGTAATTGTAAAAGAGGAAGATAGAGTGACCAAACAGGTGTTTCGCAAGGATACCCGCTCTTGGACACTCAAGGGGAATCACCTCAGGATCCCACAAACAAAGAAGAATCGCTACTATGAGGTTGATCAGTTTGAGTTTTATTTTCAAAAGGGCAAGCTTATAGGAACACGTGTAACTTGGGATAAGAATCTGGAAGAAATTGTCTTTGAGATTAAAAAATAAGAGCTTTTCCTCTGAAATAGAAATAAATTCGTTATATTTGCACAATCAATTCAAAACTATTGTTCTATGATTCAGAAAAGAAATCTTTTACTACTAGGATTGCTTCTTTTTCTAGGCGCTTGTACTACTTCAAAAGTTGCTCAAAATCAATCCAAAGGAGTACTTGCTAAGCACGCTATGGTAGTGAGTGCTAAGGAAGAAGCCTCTCAGATAGGACTTGCTATCCTCAAGAAAGGAGGCAATGCCTTTGATGCAATGGTAGCTACGGAACTGGCATTGGCTGTGGCATATCCTAATGCAGGAAATATCGGGGGAGGCGGTTTTATGGTCTATCGCCTTGCCAATGGAGAGAAAGGAGCCTTAGATTACCGAGAAAAAGCGCCTAGTAAAGCCCACCGAGATATGTACTTGGATGCAACAGGGAAAGTAATTCCTGATAAAAGCACCCTTGGAGCTTTGGCTATAGGAGTACCAGGAACCATTGATGCTCTCTTTGAAGTACATAAGAAGTTTGGTTCGCTTCCAATGGCAGAACTGATACAACCTGCTATTGATTTGGCGCGTAATGGAGTGGTTATCACACCCTTACAGGCTGATTTCTATATGGGAAAAAATGTTGCAGAAATAAGGAAAGCTAATAATTATGTAACACCTTTTGACAAAGGATGGAAAGCAGGCGAACGCTTTAAATATGAGGAATTGGCACAAACTCTAGAGCGCATCCGAGATAATGGAAGAGCAGAGTTTTATGAGGGAGAAACGGCACGTCGTATGGTCAATTATGTACAGGAATTAGGAGGTATCCTGACTCTTGAGGATTTAAAGAATTACCACTCTCAATGGCGTACCCCTATTACTTTCAATTATAAGAACTATACTATTTCCTCTATGCCATTGCCCTCGAGTGGAGGACTTTGCTTGGCACAGATTCTAAAATCGGTAGCGCCTTATAAAATAGGAAAGTATCCCCATAATGGAGAAAAATACATACAACTCCTAGTGGAGGCAGAACGCCGGGCTTATGCTGATAGAGCTTATTACTTGGGAGATCCTGATTTTGTAAAAGTTCCAACAGAAACCCTACTTTCTCCAGAATATCTTAAAGAGCGAATGAGTAGCTTTTCTTGGGATAAGGCAAGCAAGTCCAGCGAAATTGCTCACGGAAAAGTTGTGGGTTATGAGAGTGATGAAACTACACATTATTCTATAGTAGATGCACAAGGTAATGCCGTAGCGGTAACTACTACACTCAATACCAATTATGGCTCTAAAGTATATGTAAAAGGAGGCGGCTTTTTCCTGAATAACCAGATGGATGATTTCAGTATTAAGCCAGGGGAACCCAATACCTACGGGTTGGTAGGATCTGAGAAGAATGCTATTGCTCCTAACAAACGTATGCTTAGCTCTATGACTCCTACTATAGTAGAAGAAAATGGAAAGCTCCGTATGGTGATAGGAACTCCTGGAGGTTCTACAATTATTACTTCTGTGCTACAATGTCTTTTGAATGTTTTTGAATATGGAATGACAATGCAGGAATCCGTTAGTAAGCCTCGTTTTCATCATCAATGGCTTCCTGATGATGTAATGTTTGAGCCTAATGGTTTCGACCCTGCAGTAGTTGCTAAGCTTAAGGCTAAAGGTTATAAGCCCAAGGAAGAAAACTTTGTCATTATCGGTAAGGTAGATGCTATCTTGGTAGAAAAAGATGGTTCCTTAGAAGGAGGAGCTGATCCCCGAGGAGATGATACGGCAGTAGGTTTCTAAACTATTAAAAATAGAAAATGTAAAAAAAATATTTTTTTTTATTTGCTAATTTAAAAATAATTACTATCTTTGCATCGTAATACAAAATAGTAAATAATAGAAATGAAATATATCCAAAGAAATATGATGATGTGTTGTACAATGGCTTACCCATAGTAGGACATTATTCATTTCTTTTGCCCATAGTTATCAAATAAAAAGGAAAGCAATGATGTACGTCATTGCTTTCCTTATTTATTTTTCTATGATAAAAGAAAGAAATCCTACAAAATAGAAAATAAAATTACATAATTAACCCCTAAACTTAAAAAAATGAGAAAAGAAATTCAAAAAAGAATCTTAACGCTAGCCTTTCTTCTGCTAGCTACCCTTGCAGTAGGGCAAACACTCAAAGGAAAAGTGACTGATAACGAGAAAGAACCTCTCTTAGGAGTTACCATTATAATAAAAAATACTTCTCGAGGAACAACTACCAATGAAAAAGGAGAATTTACTATTACAGTGTCTCCTCAGGATGTTCTAGTCTTCTCTTATATAGGCTTTAAGAATAAGGAGATAAAAGTAGGAAAGCAAAGAACCTTAGCTATTACTCTAGAAGATGATGCTGAAGAGCTCCCCGAACTGCTTATTGTAGGCTCACGAGCGGGAGGACGTACCAAGGTGGATAGTCCTGTACCAGTAGATGTATTTGATGTGGCTAAAACAAGTAAAGTACAACCACAGGTGAATATTAACCAGATACTCAATAGTGTGGCTCCTTCTTTTACCTCTACTACTCAGGTGGTTTCTGATGGTTCTGACCACTTGGATCCAGCCCAACTCAGAGGGTTAGGTCCTGACCAAACACTCGTTCTACTCAATGGAAAAAGACGCCATACTTCTGCTTTTATTAATGTAAATGGAACTCCAGGGAGAGGGACTGTAGGGACAGACCTCAATGCGATTCCTTCTTTTGCTCTTTCCAAAATAGAAGTGTTACGAGATGGAGCATCTGCCCAGTATGGTTCTGATGCGATTGCAGGGGTAATGAATCTTGCTCTTAAGAGAGAAAAAGGACTCTCTACACAGCTTAGCCTTGGAGGGCATCTTACACCAAAGGCTAAAGATCACCGAGGTGATTTCGATGGAGGACAAGGACAGCTAGATATTAATTATGGAACCGAATTAGGTAAAAAAGGAGGCTTCCTGAACCTGACTTTCTCAGCTCAGTTCCGCAATACTACTCATAGGGCAGGAACTTTTGATGGAACTATTTTCAATGCTTATAACGCTATAGAACAGCGAGCTTTGAATCATAATGATAATCTTTCTCGTTATTTTACAAATATCAATGTTGATGCAGATCCTCGTCTGTTAGGGCTTATCAAAACCTATGCGCAGGAAGTGGATTACTTTAGCCCCGCTTATCTAAGCCAGATACAAGGAGCTTCCTCTCTTACAGATTTGCGAACTGTTCTTAATCAGGACTATACAGAACAAGAACTTGCTTATCGAGGGCTTTCTCGTAAGGATTTTAATATGCATGTAGGGCAGTCTGGACTCCTAGGAACACAGTTTTTCCTCAATGTGTCCTTGCCTATTAGTGATCGCTGGGAAGTATATGCTTTTGGAGGGCAGAGCTATCGTTATGGAGAAGCAGGAGGGTTTTTCCGCCGTCCTAACCAAGCACGTACCTTCACAGGACTACATCCTAATGGATATTTGCCTAAAATCACCACAGATATTCAGGATTCTTCTATTTCAGCAGGGATTAAGGGAGAGGCTGGTAAGTGGCATATTGACTTAAGTAACACTTTTGGTCGTAATGAGTTTGCTTATACTATCCGCCAGACAGGGAACACTAGCTTGCGTTTTGATTCTCCTTCTTACTTTGATGCAGGAAAGTTACGTTTCTTACAGAATACTATTAATCTGGATTTTTCTCGTCCTATAGCTCTTTTCCAGAAGTCTAACCTCTCTTTTGGGCTAGAGCAACGTTACGAGGCATATACTACAGTAGCAGGAGCAGAAAATTCCTATGCTACATATAATAGAAGGGGAGATGTTCTTGATTTGGGAGCTCCTGCTAGTGAGAAGGTAACAGACTTCTTTGGGGCAAATCTTCCAGGTGGAGCTCAGGTACTTCCAGGTTTTAGAAAGGAAAGTGCTTTGACTCAGACACGTAATGTGATTGCAGGCTATGGTGAATTTGAAACAGATATTACCCGTTGGCTCCTTGCAAATGCTGCTCTCCGCTATGAGAACTATTCTGATTTTGGAAATACATTTAACTATAAGCTCGCTACTCGTGTGAAGCTTTTCCCTAATGTGAATCTTCGTGCAGCAGCTTCTACAGGTTTCCGAGCTCCTTCTATTCACCAGCTGTATTATACAAATATTAATACATTGCAAATCAATGGGGTACTACAGGAAACAGGTACTTTTAATAATATTTCTCGTCCAGCTCAGCTCTTTGGGATAGAAAGCCTTAAGGAAGAAAAATCAAAGTCAGTAAGTGCAGGTTTTACCGTGAAAGTGCCTAAGGCAGGGCTTACTCTTAGTGCGGATGCTTATTTTATCCGTGTAGATGATCGTATTATCCTTACAGAAGCTTTCTCTAAACCTACAGGAAGTACTCCTGCTGAGAATGAACTTAGGCAAATCTTTGATCAAGCCAATGTAACCACTGTCCAATTCTTTGCTAATGCAGTGGATGTAGAAACCAAAGGAGTAGATGTGGTTATTACACACGCTTACCAAGGGAAAAAATTCTCTTTGAATAATGATTTTGCCTTGAACCTTACAAAAACCCAACAAGTGGGGGATATTCATACACCTAACGCCATTAAAGCCGCAGGCTTAGAACAGAAATTCTTCTCAGAACGTTCTAGAGTGCTCTTAGAAGAGGTGATCCCACGCCTTAAGGCAACCCTTTCTCATAACCTAACCGTAGGAAAATGGAGTGCTTACCTTCGTAATACCTATTATGGAAAGGCTACAGGACCTGATATTATCAGACCTGCAGACCAAGTAGGGGATTTTATCTTTGATGAAAGAGGACATCAGGTGATTCGTGGTAAGGTAATTACAGACCTTTCTATAGCTTATAATTTTACTACTAAAGCTTCTTTGACTCTTGGTGTGAATAATCTCTTTGATCTCTATCCAGAGAAAAATGTAAAGGTAAATAATAATAATGACCAGTTTGTCTATTCTCGAGCTACTTCACAGTTCGGACTTAATGGAAGGTATGTATTCTTACGTACGACCTTTAATATATTTTAATTTTCTCATTATTAATTATTTATATAGGGAAAATATGCTTAGGAGTACCTCTCTTAAGCATATTTTCTTTTTTTTTGAAAAATAAATAGGAAAACACTTGATTTTTTAAAAAGAAAGTTGTATATTTGCCCTCTATTTGGAAATGGTGTCCAAGTGGGAACTGTTTTGATATATTTAGAACATATAAAAGCTTGGTTTTCTTACATATAAAGAAGAAAAAAGAGATAGAGAAGGTAATATAGGGACTGCTGTATAACCTCCTCTTTTTGTGCGTTTTTTCCAAAAAGAAACAAAATTTGTTATTTAAAACAATGCTATGGCAAGAGTAAAAGAGAAAAATGCAGTGATGAGATTTGATAAAATCTCAATCGGATTAGCCTCTCCAGAGAGTATCTTGGCAGTCTCTCGTGGAGAAGTATCCAAACCTGAAACGATCAACTATCGTACCCATAAGCCTGAGCGTGATGGGCTTTTCTGTGAGCGTATCTTTGGGCCTGTGAAGGACTATGAGTGTGCCTGCGGAAAGTATAAGCGTATTCGCTATAAGGGGATTGTGTGTGACCGTTGTGGGGTAGAAGTCACTGAAAAAAAGGTTAGGAGAGAACGTGTAGGGCATATTAACTTAGTGGTTCCTATTGCTCACATTTGGTATTTCCGTTCCCTTCCTAACAAAATCGGATACTTATTAGGACTCCCTTCCAAAAAGTTGGATATGATTATCTATTATGAGCGATATATTGTTATCCAGCCTGGGATTGCCAAAAGCATTGAAGGGGAACCTCTACAGAAAATGGACTTCCTTACCGAGGAAGAATACTTGGATATAATGGAATCTCTTCCTATAGAAAATCAATATTTGGAGGATTCTGATCCTAATAAATTTGTGGCTAAGATGGGGGCTGAGTGTCTCTACGATCTCCTTCAGGGACTAGACCTTGATGCGCTTTCCTATGAACTACGCCATAAAGCAAATACAGAAACGTCTAAACAACGTAAAACAGAAGCTCTTAAGCGACTTCAAGTCGTAGAGGCTTTCCGTGATTCTCAGAAGAATAGAGAGAATAAGCCTGAGTGGATGATTATGAAGGTGCTTCCTGTAATTCCGCCTGAATTACGTCCGTTAGTGCCTCTTGATGGAGGACGTTTTGCAACCTCTGACCTTAATGATTTATACCGAAGAGTAATCATACGTAATAATCGCTTAAAACGACTTATAGAAATCAAAGCGCCTGATGTAATTTTACGTAATGAGAAGCGTATGCTTCAGGAGTCTGTTGATTCTCTTTTTGATAATACACGTAAATCTTCAGCGGTGAAGACCGATGCCAATCGTCCGCTCAAGTCTTTGTCAGATTCTCTTAAGGGGAAACAAGGTCGTTTCCGCCAGAACTTGCTTGGAAAACGTGTGGATTATTCAGCTCGTTCGGTGATTGTTGTAGGGCCTGAAATGAAACTCTATGAATGTGGATTACCTAAGAATATGGCTGCAGAGCTTTACAAACCTTTTGTAATTCGCAAGCTCATTGAAAGAGGAATTGTAAAAACTGTAAAATCAGCAAAACGTATTATAGATAAGAAAGAGCCTGTAGTGTGGGATATTCTAGAGAATGTAATCAAAGGACATCCTGTATTACTGAACCGTGCTCCTACCTTGCACCGATTGGGTATTCAGGCTTTCCAGCCACGCCTAATTGAAGGAAAAGCGATTCGTCTTCACCCATTAGTATGTACTGCGTTCAACGCTGACTTTGATGGTGACCAGATGGCAGTTCACTTGCCACTAGGACCTGAAGCAATCCTAGAAGCACAAATGCTGATGTTAGCTTCTAATAATATTTTGAATCCTGCCAATGGTGCGCCTATTACGGTGCCTTCTCAGGATATGGTGCTTGGGCTTTACTATATTACCAAAATGCGTAAGAGTACTCCAGAGGAGCCTATCAAAGGAGAAGGATCAGTGTTCTATTCTCCTGAGGAGGTAAATATTGCTTATAATGAAAGAAAAGTACACCTAAATGCCTCTATTAAGGTACGCACAACTGATTTGGATGAGGAGGGAAATATTGTTACAAAACTTATAGAAACTACCGTAGGACGAGTCCTCTTTAATGAAGTAGTGCCTAAGGAAGCAGGGTTTATCAATACAGTACTTACAAAGAAATCTTTACGTGATATTATCGGACACGTACTTAAGTGTACAAGTATTCCTCGTACAGCTGATTTTCTAGATGATATCAAGTCTATAGGATATAAGTTCGCTTTCCAAGGAGGTCTTTCTTTCTCCTTAGGGGATATTATTATTCCTCAGGAAAAACAAGCGATGATTGCCGATGCTAATGAGCAAGTACAAGGAATCATCAATACTTATAATATGGGGTTAATCACTAATAACGAACGTTATAATCAGGTGATTGATGTATGGACTTCTACCAATGCCCGCCTTACAGAATTGGCGATGAAGCGCATTAGTGAGGATAGGCAAGGGTTCAACTCCGTATATATGATGTTGGATTCTGGAGCGCGTGGTTCTAAAGAACAGATTCGTCAGCTTACAGGTATGCGAGGACTGATGGCTAAGCCTAAGAAATCTACAGCAGGAGGGGGAGAAATTATTGAGAACCCAATTCTTTCTAACTTTAAGGAAGGACTTTCTATCTTGGAATACTTTATCTCTACCCACGGAGCTCGTAAGGGTCTTGCCGATACAGCGTTGAAGACAGCTGATGCGGGATACCTCACTCGTCGTCTAGTAGATGTTTCTCAAGATGTGATTATCAATACAGATGATTGTGGTACGCTTCGTGGTATAGAAATTCAAGCTCTTAAGAAGAACGAAGAGGTTATCGAATCACTTGGAGAACGTGTGTTAGGACGTGTAGCTCTGAATGATATTATCAATCCACTTAATGAGGAAGTAATTGTTCCTGCAGGGGAAGAAATTCGTGAAGATGATGTGGTAAAAATCAATGCAGCTCCTATTGAAACTATAGAGGTGCGTTCGGCTCTTACTTGTGAAGCAAAACACGGTATTTGTGCTAAATGTTATGGGCGTAATCTCTCTACAGGAAAAATGGTACAGATTGGAGAAGCTGTCGGTGTCGTAGCAGCACAATCTATTGGAGAGCCTGGTACTCAGCTTACCTTACGTACATTCCATATGGGGGGTACTGCAGGAAATATCTCAGAAGAGAATAAGATTATCTCTCACTATGAAGGAATCTTGGAAATAGATGACCTCAAAACAGTAAGTGGGGAAGATTACGAAGGTAAGCCTGTAGAGGTAGTAATCTCTCGTACTTCTGAAGTAAAGATTTTGGAACCACATACCCGTATGATTCTCAGTACAGCAAATATACCTTATGGTTCTTTCATCTTTAAGAAAAATGGAGATAGAGTAGCTAAAGGAGAGGTGATTAACCAATGGGATCCTTATAATGCGGTGATTATTTCTGAGTTCTCTGGAAATATAGCCTATGAAAATATTGAGCAAGGGGTTACTTACCAAGTGGAAATAGATGAACAAACAGGTTTCCAAGAAAAAGTAATCTCAGAATCACGTAATAAGCGACTTATTCCTACAATGCATATTCAGGATAAGCAAGGAAATATCCTTCGTTCTTATACCTTGCCTCTGGGAGCGCATATTATGGTAGATGACAAAGAAAAAATAAAAGAAGGAAAAATTCTTGTGAAGATTCCTCGTAAGTCTGCTAAGTCAGGGGATATCACAGGAGGTCTTCCTCGAGTAACAGAACTTTTTGAGGCACGTAATCCTTCGAATCCTGCTGTAGTGGCAGAAATAGATGGGGTAGTTTCTTTTGGAAAGGTGAAACGAGGAAATAGAGAGATCTTCGTAGAGTCCAAGACTGGAGAAAAACGTACCTATTCTGTAAAACTTTCCAATCAGGTATTGGTACAGGAGAATGACTATGTACGTGCGGGAATGCCTCTTTCTGATGGTTCTGTAACACCTGAGGATATTTTACGTATTAAAGGACCTTCTGCTGTACAACAGTATTTGGTAAATGAAGTACAGGAAGTATACCGACTCCAAGGGGTGAAAATCAATGATAAGCACTTCGAGGTAATTGTACGTCAGATGATGCGTAAGGTGGAAATCCAAGATCCAGGGGATACTCTCTTCCTAGAAGAACAATTGGTACATAAAGATGACTTTATAGAGGAAAATGATAAACTATTTGGAAAGAAAGTAGTAGAAGATGCTGGAGACTCTGAGAACCTTAAGCCAGGACAGATTATTACAATGAGACAATTACGTGATGAAAATTCCTTGCTTAAGCGACAAGATAAACGATTGGTGATTGCACGTGAAGTAATTCCTGCTACTGCTGTTCCTGTATTACAGGGAATTACCCGTGCTTCCTTACAAACCAAATCATTCATCTCTGCGGCTTCCTTCCAGGAAACTACTAAGGTACTTAATGAAGCTGCTGTACAAGGAAAAGTGGATTACCTTGACGGACTCAAGGAAAACGTTATCGTAGGACATCGTATTCCTGCCGGTACAGGTATGAAACGCTATGAAAATATACTTGTAGGTGCTAAGAAAGACCTTAAGCAGAATAGTCTTTTGTAAGACAAGAAGAAAGGTATATCTAAATAACTAGGAAATGAAGAATGAGATTAATATAGAAGTAGATGATAAAGTAGCCTCTGGCGTATATTCTAATATCATAGCTGTCAGCCATACCGATGCTGAGTTTGTTTTGGATTTTGCAAGTATGTTACCAGGGTTTTCCAAGGCACGTGTACAGAGTAGGGTATTATTATCTCCTATACACGCTAGGCATTTGATGAATATCCTACAAACGCAACTTGCTCAATATGATAGTGAGCAACAGCCTATTTCCGAAAAAGATATGCTCGGTGAACAACCTCGCTTCCCCAATGCAGGAGAAGCATAACCCTGAATTTCATAGGTAAATTTGTCATAGTAAAAAGTGGAAACCGCTCCTTAAGGGGGCGGTTTTCTATCCTTATTATATATAAAACCGTTCTTAATATAATGTCGGTTAGGTATAACAAAATAATTATTTATACCTCCTCCTCTCACATACTCCACTCTTGCCGACTTTTCCCTCCAAAGTAGAACAATAGGAACATTCTCATTAAAATTTCTATCTAAGAAAATAAGATTGAAAATCAAATATATACTTACGTAAAATTTTTGTCATTTATATTTTCTTTATAAAAATTTTTGCCACTGAGGCTTAAGAATTCTTACTAACTAAGTGCAAATTTGTTACAAGCTAGAATCTTTAAGTGTATAGGCTTCTATTAGAGGATATGACCCTATATATAGATTATTTTTAGCAAAAAAAACAAAAAATAATTATGTGGAAAAAAAAACTTAAAAAATACTTGCTATATTGATAATAATTTATAAATTTGCGCGAGAAAATTGTTGTGAAAAACAATGAAAATTATAAGATAGTGAAAATCAATAATTCCAGTGGGGATATGAAAAAATATGTATACTTTCTGTTTGCCCTTCTGGCTACTTCTCTTATAGGAATGGCTCAGAATTGTAGGGTAGGCTATGGAGTTACAGCTACCAATACAGCTTGTGGAGGAACTGTAAAAGTCACTTTAGCTTCTGCCGATGCTTCTTGTATTACTTCTTACCGAGCTGTCCTCTTTGATAGTGACGGAGTGGAAAACTCCCGAGAGGCTTTTGATAGTACAGGTAAGGCAGAATTTAGGAACCTCTCTTCAGGAAATTATAAGGTGAAGATTATAAAGACAGATGGTTCTGATACTCACCCTACTGAAACGGCAGTAAATGTAATAGCTACTTATGTGCGTTTTTCAGTAGATATGACGGATGTAACCCAAGTAGCTGCTACAGGAGAATGTGCCAGTAACGGGAAAGTAACTCTTAAGATTAAGGATGGAGCAGGTCCCTTTGTGGTTAAGTTCTATGAACAGGGAAGCACCACCCCTGTAGCTACCTCTGCACCCACTAACAAGTTGGGTAACCTCACCCCTGTGGAAGTCTCAGGACTCAAACCTTATACAAAATATGATGTAGAAGTTACGGATGAAATAGGTAATATGGGTTGTGGCATTACTGAACCTAAGAATGTACGTAGTGTTATAACAGATTCAGCTTCAGGTTCTTTTGTAAGGAATATAAGTTTGGACACTTGGCGCCCGAAGAAGATAGCAGAACCTTCCCGTGTAGCCTCAGGATTTGTGACAGTTGAAATAGATAATGCTAAAGCAGGTGCAGGACCTTTTACTGTTACTATTACCAATCACGATACGGGAGTTACTGTAGCTACTCAATCCATTAATAAGGCAGCGGGAGCTTCCACTACAGCCTATATTACTCCTTCAGGTTCTCAAAAGTTCGAAGGAAATAATAGGTATAACATAAAAGTTACTGATGGTAGTTGTACCAAAACAAAACAAATGGGATACTCATATGGGTATTCTTCAAGAGCTTTGAAACTTTTTCTAGTACCTTCACTCTCTTGTACTAATTGTAACTTGTTTGATTTTGCTTTTGCGGCTGATTATACACACGAGGGAGCAAGACCTAATTATTATCCATTCCTGATTACTGTACAGATACAACGAGGAGGAACTACTTTACCTCTTATACAGTATACTAATTCAGAAGCACTTTCCAAAAATAGAGTAGGAAAGTATCACGTATATGGGAATAACGAATTTGGTTTTTGGAATTGGTGGGATCCTATGGTATATAAGGTAGGAACCCAAATAAGAGTAGGAGATGTGATTACTGTTACTTATCAAGATTCCAATAATGTAACTCATACAGCAACCCATACAGTATCTCCCCCAACAACTCTCCCAGTAACACTACTATATACAGGTCCTAAATCGGGAGGGGGTCCCTGTGACAAAGTAGTACTCTTAAAAACATATCTACAAACAGGATATAGGGGAGCTTATTATAATAGCTTTTGTAATACAGCAGGGATAAAGTATAGAGTAAAAGTAGGAGGTTCCTGGGTTACTCCTCCTGCAGGGAATACCTCTCAAAGTGGAAGTTTGTTCAGGTATTTTAATGAAGTAAATAATAATGAACACGTCATAACTGTACAGAATGCATTGGCTTCTACCTATCAAGTAGAGTATGCAGGGGCTACAGGATCACTTGATGGCTCTACTACTAAGGATTGTAAGCATTACCAATCACAAGACTTTACAAGCGCTCAAGTAAATGCTATAAATCCACTAGCTAATTTGATAAGTAATATTTCAGTAGGAGGAACTCCTTCACAAACTTTGGAGCGAACTCCTACAGGAAACAAAGTTTATATAGGAAGTTCAGATCCAGATTATACAGGATTGAAATTTATTACAGCGACTAATAAACTGACAGTAAAGCTAGAGCGCTTAGATAATAGTGGTAATGTAATTAATGGAAAAGTAACAATGAATGTTACAGGTCCTGGGAACTTAGCAGGGAACTATACAGTTACTTTCCCTTATGTAAAGCAAGTCTGGCCAGGAAATAATAACGGAACTGATTATATTTATCAATTTATGGATGTCCCTGTAGGTAAATATAAGATAACCCTTTCAGACCAATGTCCAAGTCGTCCAGCTGTTTCTTCAAGCTTTACTGTAAATGAGGTACCTTCACCTTCTCATACCTTGGATATGGTAGCCACTACAAGTTGTGCTACAGGAGGAGGAACTTCTAAAGGAACAGTTACCTTTACAGGTTCTACACTAAAGAATTATACAGCAGGGTTTGGATGGATGTATATTTATAGGGATTTGGATAATGGAAATCCAAAAATCCACTTACGAGAGGGTACTCAGGTAGCTTCTACACGACTGACAGTGACAGATAACCTTTCAGATACTAGTAGATATAACTATACAGCCACAGTAACCAACCTACCACCAGGGAAGTACTTATTGGCATTGGTAGTGGGAGCTAGTATGCATTCTCTTATAGATAGAAATGTGGCACAGGCAAATGGATATATGTATTCAAACTTGCCTTTTCCTGCTGGAACAAAGATATACAAAGCCTTTGAAATTAAAAATATAACGGATGTAGCACCTGCTTCCAGTGTAGCCATGTGTAATCCGAGTGATGCTAATTCAGGAATTGTAAAGGTGGAACTTCCTGCCAATGCATCTCCTCAGTTCCCTATTACTTATACCTTATATAAGGTATCTGGAGGGAATAAGACCATTGCAGTGAATGGTTCAGGCGTACAGATAGCACCTATCACACGTCAAGAGAGCGATACGGATCATAATGCTCAGTTCAATAATGTGCCTAAACTTACCGGAAGTGATACCTATGAAGTAGAATTTAAGTCTGGTTGTTTAGACAGATGGATCACTGTACAAGATTTTGGTACCTTAGATAATCCAGTGGTAGGGGTAAGTGCAACAAGTGTTTGTAAGGGAAATCCTCTTACCCTTAGTGTGAATATCCCAGAGAGCTTGTATGATATCCAGTGGAAGTCTAATCCAGCAAGTGCATTGGCGGGTATTCCAGCAGCTACTTTGAAGCGTTCTAGATTCACCTTTAATGCAACAGAGGATGCTCAATACTCAGTAGATTATAAAATAAAGGCAAGTTTAGGTTGCTCTGTTGTTCTTAAGAGTACAGATCCCAAATCAGTTACCCTGATAAGAAATAACTTCACGGATGCTGATCTTATTTCGATGCCATCGGATCAGTCACTAACTTTGT